>CAIYES010000331.1 GCA_903925275.1 uncultured Bacteroidales bacterium | reverse complement strand
TGGAAATTAGAAATTGGAAATTGGAAATTGGAAAATAGAAATTAGAAACTGGAAATTTAGAATATTAATAGATAGATAATTATAATCGATGTTTTATTGATTCCAACCTTGTCCGAAAACCACGTCCTTACGTCGCGATTCCGGCACAACTTTGATGCTGACTATTTTGCCGTCTTTCACTTCACCTTCAACAGTTGTGTTCTGCATTGCATGAAGTTTGAAATTCACGTCCCATTCTGTAGGCCAGGCGACCAACAAAAGTATCTTTCCGGGAACCTCCTGAACCAACATCCGTTGAAGGGCCGTAGAGCCTGATCCAAAATGATCAAGGTCTGGGCAGGAATCGGGACCCTCGCGCCCGTAAAGCGGAAAGCGGCACATCGTAGAAGCAATTCGGAAACGGCTCACTAACCCTTTTGCAGCCTCTTTGGCATTTCCTGCATAGGCCCAGTCGATTTGGTCCTGAGTCCAGCAACCGCAACCAAAAGCATCTTTTACAGTACGTTGGATCATTGTCGAAGCTACAATATCGCCTGTTCCCTGGCCTACTCCAAAACAGCGGAAAGGAAATACCGGATAGAGTTCGCCATTTTCGGCGTTTTGTTTTTTCTCCCATTTTTCGGCAGGGGCAATCGATTTTTTACCCTCAATGGTTTGAAGCGGCACTTCAGGGATTTCGCTGCGGAATTTACGCCAACGGGCCTGATCTTCTTTATTTCCAGCATTCATGGTAAGCAACTCGTCGAGACAAAACCGCAAACCAGCCACGTCAGTTGCCGGGTTGACTGCGATCCACCAGGTTTCAACCACCTGTGCCGGCTCAAGCCGGAGCTTGCCGTCAGTACCGCGTGGGTAATGTTTATCGAAAAACAGAAGTACCTCCCGTGCAAAAGGAACAACAATGCTGTCGAGAAATGTCTTGTCATTTGAATAATTGACATTGTCACACATCATGGCAAGGATCTCAAGCCCGGAAGTAAAGTAGTAGTCGTGATACCAACCCTGATATTTTTCCCCCGGTTTTGTCTTCGGTGGGATACCCCCATTGTCACAGTCTTGTTCTGCCCCGGTAGGTTCGATGTTCTCGCGATAATAGGCACCATCGTGACCGAACCAGGCTTTTGTAATGGCTTTTCGCATTTCCAGGACATTCCAGTAATAACTGAAGAAGGGTTTCAAGAGGTCATAATCGCCGCTGGCAACTAGAGGCCAATAAAGCAACCGTTGATTCTGAAACGTGAATCGCCGTCCCCAAAGCCGGTCATCTTCACTCGTAATCCAATAATCGTTTACCGGTTGTAAATTGCCGGACCGGTTCCTTTTGTCATTTGCTTTCAATTTTAATTGCTGCGTAAAAAGCCCACCGTTGAATTTGGCTTGCACAGTTCCTCGACTCTGACAAGCCATCAGGAAACGAAAGACATTGTAACTCTGCGCTGTTAAAGCGGCTCCATCTTTTTCCTCACGGGTGCCTGATGCAGATGGTTCGCCATTTAGTTTTTCGCGATCCTCTTTTGCCAGGGTATTGTCCGAGGCCGTAATCCAGCTCCGGTTCCAGAATTCAGCCCACCAACGACAGTGGCTTTCCCAATCTTTCTTCAAAGGAACAGGCTTTGCAGCTTCACGTTCGATTGCTTCTACCCATTTGGATGAAACAGGCGCTTTCATTGTCAACGCGTGAATACGGATATCGAATGATTTTCCCCTTCCAGAAAGACTAGCACCAGTTAGCTTAAGATCAGGACTTTCAAGCAAATTACCGAAGGTGTTGTAACGAAAAGGATCGTGTGACTTTGTTGCCATCTGCCCTACGTTGTAGAACTTTAGGTCGTCGGCTAAAATGCTCCTGTCGCCTACAGGATAATACCAGATCAATTTACCGTTCCTTTCCAACTGTACATCCTGGGTCGGTTCTGCATCAGGCAGCCAACCACCAGCCATCGTGTAAAACTTTGTCACATTGAACGAAGTATGGTCAATGCGTTTCCACAGATCTGGCTGTGCTGTAACTGAAACTTCATTCAGGGAATTTATTTCAACGTGAAAGACAGGTCGGTTTGCATCAGCCCATATACGTAGTTTTACACCATCCGCTTCGATTCCAATGGAACCTGTTGCAAGATCAAGTGTCTGCCGGAATGGCAAACCAGTCGTAAAAGGATTAGGATTTAAAGAAATACGAACACGTCCTGTCTTATAAATATCTCCCATATATGTATAGGCATCGTTTTTTGCGAGAAGCAGATATAAGTCGCCATTTTCGATCGCATAAACTCCAGCAGCAAGATCGCCGTTTCCTATTGGCATAACCCCAGTGGCATCTTTCGACGGGGCGCTCCAGATGACATTGTAACGGCTTATCCTATTCTCCTTAACAATAGCATATGTATTAATATTCTGAATCAGAAGAATCGCGATTATACCGCAGATCATAAATACCCGTTGGCTTTTTTTCATTTTTGCAGCATTTAATTTTTATTCATATTGTTCATCACTTCATCAGGAATCATCAGCTTACGCAATGGATCAAAATTCAATTCTATTTGTTTTGATTTTTCCGAATCTCATAGAAACGAGTTGCAATGCGTTTCTGTTTTGCATCTCCTTCCTTTGTATAATTCTCCATTTTTTTCTCCAGACCTTTGTAAACCGTCATGGCACTTTTGGCATATAGTTTTATAATCGTCTCTTTTTTTGGTAGATCATTTGGCCTGAAATATCCGGGTCCCGGATCTATTGACAGACGGTGCTGATAAGCCTCGAATAATGACAAAACAGTGTTTACAT
>CAIYES010000330.1 GCA_903925275.1 uncultured Bacteroidales bacterium | reverse complement strand
TTTTTTAAAATAATTTTCAATTATACCAGGTCCAATATTTGTATTTATTTGAATTTTCAACAGATACAACATAACAAAAAAAATTAAATATTTTGATCTATTTTTAATTTTTATTACAGCTATTTAAAAAAATTGTAACTACTCAGCTGGAACTAACTGAGCAATGGATTTCAGTGTGAACATGATATCAACACCCCTTTTTTTACAGGAGTCAATGACAGAACGTAATATACAAAAGATATTTTCATTTGATTTGAATTGTCCCGAAACCTTTTGCTTTATTTTTACATTTCTTATAGCTCGCTCTGAAGCATTATTGTCCGGCGGTGTATCTTTGTTATAAAGAAATGTCAATATGCTATCCCGATGTTTGATGAGTGATTTCTGCAAAGCGTAAGTTTTTGAGTTTGAAATTTTAGGTATGTCTTCTTTAAGCAAGGCATTGAGGTTTTCTTCCAACTGCATGATACTTGGGTCGCTTCTGGTATATTCAGATTGTTCATTTTTCAGATATAATGATTCTTTCAGGATTTCTTCGATAGCATAAGCTAATTGATTTTTTTCGAGTTGCTGCAAAAATTTCAAGTCTCTTAACAAATGTGCCACGCATAATTGATGTCCTTTAGCTGTTGTTTTTAATTGTGCCGCCCACCTGTCAGAGTTCAGTATTGCATTAGGAAAACCATCCGGGAACAAATTATCTATCGTTTTACTGCCTCTGCTTTCGGATACTGATAAAAATGTTGAAAGAACAGTCTGCCAGACCCAAACCCACATATTTTTTCCATTGACTTTTACAGAACTCTCATCGCCTCCTAATTGTAAGGCTTTCAATATCGTCTCTTTTATTTCATGATATACAGGCATTGCCTTTAATGATATTCTTTTTAATATGTTGTCTATGCTGCCCTGGCTTATTTCTAAATTGAAAAAATGTTTAAAGAATTCCTGCATCCGCTTAAATGGTATGTATTGATATACCGAGAAATATGCTACCGCCGCTTTGATATTTTTTCCATACTGGATATGTGTATTAATTCCTTCGGGATAGGAACTTTTTTGTTTATGACCGCATTTGGGACAACACTTTTCATAATTCCTGTATTCAGTTGTTATTGGTGTCACTGGTGGTATATCTATTTCCTGACGTTTTGATACAAGATGTGATTCAACATTTTCCAGATTACATCCGCATCCATTACAATAATTTGGTTTTAATTCCACTATTTCATCAGGGCTTTTACTCATTCGCAATGTCGTTCCAATATGGCCTGGCTGGCCTCCGGTCTTTTTGCCGCTTGGCTGCCTTAAACTCTGGTTCCGGTTTGGACTTGATATATCTGTTGATGGTGGTTTGCTGCTATTAGTGCTGTCTTTAGATAGTTTTGCCTTTCGCAATAACTCTTCGAGTTCTGTTATGCGATTTTCCAGTTTAAAAATAATTTCTCTTAATTGTATATTCTCTGCAATTAATAGTATTACTTGTTCTTCTAAAGTCATATTCCCCCCCCAGAAAACATCCTTTTATGCTGTACAAATATATTTTTGATAAATTTACGTTTTTACTGTATTTTTATTTGTTGTTTTTAAAATTATTGTGTAAATTCGGGCTGAGTAGTTACAAATTTGAGGTATAAAATGGCAATGCTTACACAAGAAATGAAGGACATGATTGCAACTCAGCAATGTTTTGTCGGAACAGTCAATGCAGACTGCACACCCAACGTTGCTCCTAAACGTTCTACGCGTGTATTATCTGATGATTCACTTATTTTTTCTGAAGGTACCGGCGGTGCCACTTATGCAAATATTAAG
>CAIYES010000329.1 GCA_903925275.1 uncultured Bacteroidales bacterium | reverse complement strand
GAGGAGGCAGAAGACATTCTTCAGGACTGTTATGAAAAAATGTGGGAGAAACTCGAGATCATAGAATTTGAAAAATCAAAGGCCTATCTTTTTACTGCGGCATGCAATAAATTTAAGAATTACCTATTTTCCGAAAGTTAATAATACTAGCCCAAAATTAAACATAGATTTTCACAATTTCAAATATTTACGACTTTTTTTTCAAAATTTTAATTATTTTTTTTTATTTTCATGTCCAAATGCCGGATTTCAGGTGTTGTTAACAGTAGAATGGGGGTTATTAACATACCTCACCCTGAGATGCATTTCAAATCTCTGCTGAAAATTGCGACTGGATTATGTCAGTATTAAGTCGTAGTCTTTTTGCGAATAGATTCTTAAGAAAGTCTGTCTGGCTGAAGTAACCCACTTTACAGGTACCGCGATAAACCGAAGGATAAAGCTTTTTAAACGCATTGATTGCTTCACGAAGGAAAGTTTCTGACTGTATATTTTTTTTATGTATTCAAACAGGACAAAGGATATAGCTGATAATATCATAAATACGGTGTTCAGGTCAAGCCAGGAAAAAGGAAGGTGTGCCCAGTTAAATTCATTGTTCAAATAAGCAAAGTTTGGTTCTATGGATGCCCTGTGGTTATAAAATTCCACCACTTCGTCAGCAGCCATCGTCTGGTTGTTGGTAATAATCCCGTAATAATCGTAACAGGAATTAGAAAACAAATCAGTTTGTCCATCTTTCCGCTTTTTGCGGTGAACAACAACATGATATGACTTTTCACCACTAAACGGACAATATTCAATCGTAGCCACTTCCATTTCCTGTTTGTTTATTTCAACCTTTTCCCATGAATCTACCTGAGCAGCTATCTCCATTTGCAGATCTGGTGATGACATAACCCGAATGAAAAACTCCAGGCCTTCCTGTGCTTCGAGAACATCAATCACTGATTTCTGATAGGCGGCACAATCGCTCCTGAAATATTTGACTTTAATACCTGAAACATTATTGAAAGCATCTTCCAATGTTTTTGCCATCCGGTACTTTGCCGGGCTATTACCGTTACGTCCTTCAATATATACAGGCAAACGATTGATAAAAGCTACCCCTGGCTGATATCCGTCTACATGCTTGTAGGTTCGTTTGCTGTCACATTTATCATTGGGAAGTATAACATTGTCATAATCCATGATATTGTCTGCCTTGGGTTTTATAAGCTCGCAATGTTTAACAATACCAGATAGCAGGGAGTTTAAGCGTTTATTGGTGTTTATCTCATGCTCTGTTCCGCTTTGGGTGGTATAAATCCAAGTAGAGTCTGAAAGTTCATCACTGATAACTGATATTGTATCAGGGCTGCAGAATTTTAAATGATTGGAATCATTGAAGTTCTCCCTAAGATATTGAATGTCTTCCAAACAAGTACCACCGCACATTTGGGAAAATAACAATGTTTTGATGCAATCACTATATGAATATTGTGCATTATTTGCCCTATTACCAAGTTTATTATCAATTAGTTGATAAATATGTCTATCTGATAATGTGTTATTTATAAAATAAATTCCTCCGTGGGGATTGATTTTAGTAAAACTTTTTTTAATTTTGACCATTGTATGGTGTTTCTCTCACTAAATTAGTGAGTTTTGATGGTCTGTGCAAATACTTGATTATCAAGTTTTGCACAGACTTTTCAACAATACACTTTCGGAATATAGGGAAGTACTAATATTATATTGGCTGATTATCTCCTTTAAAAAAGTATATATTTCCCTTCCTAATGTTTTAAATACCTACCCGGTTAATTATTCAAAATTATATACTTTCGATGAG
>CAIYES010000328.1 GCA_903925275.1 uncultured Bacteroidales bacterium | reverse complement strand
CCCTCTCCGGGCGGAGAGGGGGTCAGGGGGGTGAGGTATTTTGACATTAAATAGTTATAATCCGGCTTCCTCTTTAATGGCTGACCTGTTTTTATCCAGGCGTACCGTGTAACGGGTGAGAATTGGGCGGCAGGAGCAGGAATTTACACAAACTTTTCGAATCCCGCCGCAAAGCTTTTCAACTCAAATTCGATCATTGTGTATTCAGCGAGCCCATGGATGACATAGGGATCATTCTTTATGATCTCCAGCGCCTCTGTTTTGCCCGCTGCATTCATCAGGATAAAGCCGCCTGTCCGCGGGATCTGTGGTCCCGAACAAATCGTGATCCCTTGTTCATACAGGGTTTTCAGGAATGCACGGTGTGCCGGGAGGTATATATCAACCTCCTCGATGGGTTTCAGGTATACTGAGTGTAACGCGATCATTCAACTATATAAGTACAAAATACAACCGTTCCCTGTTCAAAATTCACTCAGGCAGTGTTTTCTGCACGTCCTGATTTTTTATTTTGTACAATTTCCAGCTTCCATAACCGGCACCAAAAGCAAACAGAATTGATAGCCCGCCGTCGATGGGCGCACCAACTGGTGTACCTCCGCCAACTCCTCCGGGATCAGGAGGCGGTGCATCGGGCGGATCGGCAAATGCTACAACTGCAGGGATAATCACAAAGGAAAAAATAACAGCCAGTTTGATGAGATGATGTTTCATTAATGTACCTGATTATTTCTGGTTTAGAAAAACTTTACCTGTCACAAATACCTGTCCGGTTTGTACTTTCACAACATAAAAGCCTGTGGTAACTGTAAGACGGAATTTATTCAGCAGCAGGTTTTCGAGTTTCCCGCTGAAAACCTTTTGGCCGGTAATGTCGTAAATAAGCACGCTTCCATGGATATCGCCTGACGAGAGGTGCTTCACATACACGACATCATCATAGGAATAAATTTGTAACTTATTGCCTTGGGGATCATATACGCCAAGTGTCGGATTTGCGAAATGGAGCAGGAAACGGTTGGTCTCTTCCCCTTTGGAATAATTAAAGTGATAAACAGGGTCTTTAATAAGGTCTTGGGTGATGTTTTCTTTCAAATCCTCAATATATATCTCTGTAGCCGAACTGAAGCTCTCAAGGTTGCTTGCGGTGATGTGATAAGCGCCCGACAGGCCACAGGAAAAGCCCATCGGCACAATCTGGCTGGGGCTTGTCCATGGCAGCCAGTTCACTGCAGCCATAATATCCGATGGCAACAGGCTGTATAAATTCGGGGCATGTGAGATGCCCATCAATTTGTATGCATCATAATCCGGATCAAAGTTTAACGTGGCATCACTGCTGAAAACAACGTGTGCTTCATCGTCAATTCCGTTAGCCGTTGCTATAAGCACAAGTTTATCATTGGTTCCGGTCGCTTTTTTGTTATAAGATCCTGCAAAATGTACCCGTGCTGTGTTGTTAACAGCAATTGAACCGGTTCCGCCATTCGTGGTGACATGGACAAAAAATCCCTGCTCCGGCTTGATAAACCTGTTAGCCCCAACCGTACTGTCGACCATATTATAAGTTTGATAAACGCTGCCATCCCAGGTATACTTGGTAGCATCTATACCCGTTTTCGTATATCCCGACGACATCCAATTAATGCTGCTCGGGTAAGGATTGCCCACGAAATTCCATCCATCATAACCGGATAACGATGGAACGTTTGTACTGGTCAGTGTCGGCGAGGTAAAGGTTCCTGAATTTAATGACCCGGTAACCCCCACGGTGGCATTAATGCCATTTGCAGCTACCGAATATCCCCACATGACATGGAGGGGAGTTGAGATTTCGATTATTTCCTTGAATAAATAGGTTGGTTCCTCGAACCATCGCATAAAGAGACCGGTAAACGGTTGTGCAGTTGAGGAAGTTACCGGCATACTCCAATAATGCCAATGGTTGTCATTTGGAAAATAACGCTCCACCCTGGCCGTACCATCTGTATAGTAAGTAATGGTGCCGTTGTCAATAAAGGATCCTGTTCCGGTAGCATCCGAAGCAATCCATAACCCTTGCGGTGCATTGATCTCCGTTGCCCCTGTGCAGGTGAGGTTTGTGGTTGGTTTGATCTTCAGCCGCGCCCCGGCATGTATCCGCAAGGATAGCGCTTTGGAACCAGCAGTGTCAATGGTCGCTGCAGATGGCCCTGTCGTTAAGGTGTCCCATACCGAAGTGTTAACAGCAGTTGCCCATACCGTGTGTTGGCCGGCTATAGTTGTATATTGCGACCAACCCGAGGCGGAAGAATAAATTCTACCCATGTAAATGTCACTAAAATTTCGTCCTTCAAAGGAATTTGATTCTAAATAGCTATGCGACATATAGCCAGAAGTAGGTCCTAGAATTTCATCAAATAATGCATACGTCTGTTGCCTTCCAGACCCAGCTAGCATGCCTTGAGGATTAAATGTAATGCCGGCTGTTCCCGCAATGCCAGCCGGATCTTTAATCCCAATACCAACTGTAGCAATTTTTTGAAATGAAGTAGTCATAGGCATACAAAAATCTTGTGCAGGACTACCATCCCAATTTATTACATCTGCAGTAATACCAATACCAAAACCAGTATTACCAGAAGCCCATCCCTTACCTGAAGCAACGTAATAATAATTTTGCAACCCTAATGAAGTTATATCGACAGAAATACTTGATATGGTAGTATTAAAATATGCGCTATTAGCTACTGTAAAAGCAATTTGTGATGAATACCAATATGTTCCATTTTCAGAAGCCTTAACATAAACATCAAATAGAAACCTGGTTTGAGTTGGAGATCCACCTCGAAAGATTCGGGGGTTATCCATTTTAAAGGTAAGTGTTGGCTGACCTGTTGTTTCGACCGCCGGAATAAGAAGCAGGGCATACAACAGGAAGATAAATATTTTTTTCATACAGGGTGTGTATTTAAAAGATATACAGGTTCAGAAAATTATGGCAAGGGATTGGACATAAAAAAATTAGGGACATAGTAATCGTTGTAATCGTTGGTATATACTTTATTATCCAAATTGAAATCGGCCGGCAGGTATTGATTGCTTTGAAAAAAGTTCGGAACATAATAATCGTTGTAATCGTTCGTAAAGATGTTGTTGTCGGCATTGGCGTCGGCTGCAAACATGCCCCATCGTACCGGGCTGGTGTCAATTTGTTTCGTACCTGCTATATCTCCCCAAACCTTGCCGCTACCGGTTGAATAGTCGTAGCCATATGTGCCGGTGCCATCCTTGATAACCGCTGTTGAAGCCTTGATAGCCATGTGGTTCCGGTGCCTGATTACCGGGTAGAGGTTTTGGGTGAGCGAAGCATGGTAGAACTTCAGGGGGCTGACGCCATCGAGGTCGACGATGGAGCCGTCCTGTTTCAAAAAGCCGGCCCGGCGGGCAAATACGGTGGCGTTGGTGGCATTGTCGGCGGAGGTACCCTGACGTAGTTCAACCAGCACCCAGTCGACCACGTTGGCGGGCAGGGGGCCTGTTATATTTTCCGTGCCGGCATAGTTCCAGGGGGTTCCGTTGTAGGGCTGGTTTGATGGGAAATTAGTAAGAACCGACCTGTCACCGAGGGGCAATGTGGTGGCCAGGGTATTTGACATGTTGTGGCCGGTAACGTTGTCATAGGGTCCCTGCAGATAGGCCTTTAAACCGGCCTGCAATGCACCATCGGCGCCGGTAAACCTGCTGAAGCCTGTAACCGTGGCTGTAAGCTGGTTTCCGCTTGCGGCATTATAGGTTTCAAGAGCAGGGCTTGTTTTAACGCAAAACAAATTTTCCTTTGTTCCATGTACATCGTCATTCAGAAAATTAAAGGTCAACCCGCAACTGACAGCCCCGGTGATGGCATAGCTGCTAAGGGTCCAGTAGCGGTTCAGGTAATTGCCTGAGGCAATATTGGGATCGGGATCGGGCAGGTTTTTGAGAGACACACCCAGATAGTTATCGGTACCGAAAGTACCCCCCGTAAAATTAACCGCAACAGGCGAATATCCGGCAGTTCCCGTGGTATCCCCAACCAGGAAGGTAAAGGATCCCGGCGCTGAGAACTCTTTGCGAAATTCACCCGTTCCGGTAACTACTACCATGGCCGCGGCAGAACCGCCCGAATCGGTAGCTGCAGGGCCCAGCAGAAGGTTGCTGGATGCGATGGATACGATGCCGTTTTTGAGATTAAACGCCCCATTAACCCTGGTGTTGCCTGTAACCGTAATGCCGGCAGCGTTATTGATCCTCAGATTCTGGAAGATATTCTGCCCGCTAACGGTCTGGGTGGTCGTGCCCGAGAGTTCAATAAGCCCGGTACCAAGACTGTTGGGCGTGCTGTTGCCGTTCGTCAGGTTTTGTTTCAGAATCAGGGTTCCCTGCACATTGAGCGTTCCCCCGGTCTGGATCACCATGTCGTTGTTTGATGTTACGACCGCGTCGGCACCTATAGAAAGGGTGCCACCAGTGATGGTTTGTGCATGAGAAATCGTGAATACTGAAGCACAGACCAATATAGCAATCACCAGAATATTCCTGCCAGGATTTCTGATGCCGGATTTAATCAATTTTACTATTTCCATTGTAAAATAATTTGGGGGTAAAGGTACTGTTTTTTTAATAAAAAAACAAGCCGGTGAAAAAAATCCTTTTAAAGACAACCCATATATGCGTAAGCCATTCACGATAAAATATTGGTTTTGATTGTAAGGTTTATACATGGTTCCTGATCCTTTTTAAAAAAATCACTTGTAATTCAAAGCCAAAGTTAAACTACCTATGCATCGTGTGCAACCGGATAAAGATATTGTTTTGATTTCAGTTTGTTATATGAATCAAAGGTTAAACCCCTGAATGTGTACTAGTTATAAACAATTGACTGTTAGTGAATTATAAAAATATTAATTTTATATAACCCCAGATATCAGTATCTTAAATTTTTGTATCATTAATCATCATAAGATATACGCTTTAAAGTTAGCGTACCAATTTCTTATGGAGAACCTGAAAGAAGCAAGGTAATTGAATTAATGATGATAGTTCGCGGCCGGGATACCATCCGTAAAGTGTATATTTACAAACTGATGGAGACCCGCCCCAGGGTCGCCCTGGCGCTCGGTGGCGGCGCTTTTCATGGCACCAGCGTTCAACTGGCATCCGGCCCCGTTGCCGCTTCGGTCAATGCATCCTGTGCAATCCCTCTGATCTTTGAACCTGTGCAGATGTATGGAAAGACCTTTGTCGACGGCGGAATACTTGACAATATTCCTGCCGAATTATGCCGTTCCTATAAAGCTGAAGTAGTGATCGCCGTTGATATCATGGCTGACGAGAACAATACCGAGATCGTGGATAATTTCCTTAAAGTGGCATACAAGTCTCTTCTCCTGGCCTTTGGCGCGACCAAGAAAGAAAAACTGGCCTATGCCGATCTGGTGATCACGCCTGACCTGAGGGATATGCCAATGTTGAGCAGCAACGATAATCAGCAGATCTTCGATTCAGGTTATATCGCAGCCAAACGGATGATGCCCGAGATCAAGAAACTGCTCAAGGCAAAATGGATTTCTGTAGAATAATTTAGGTTACAGATAGCCATTACCATAGAGCTCCAGAGGAGCGAAATATTCTGTACTTTTGCTGTTGATAAAGGCTGGCCGATGAAAAAGGGCATCGAGGTAGTCAATATCAAAGAAGCGATTACCATTATCCGCGATGTATTGGGATAAGGATAATATGGCAAATGTGAGATGGCAAAATAGCGCTCCAATTTACCATTTTGGATTTTACCATTTCATTTCACCCCACGCAGGGCACCCGCCTGTGCAACAACCTGAAATACCAAAAGGAGGCAATCCCCAAAAGGAAACAAATAATGGAAATACACTGTGCCTGGGATAAGGTCATTCCCAGGAGTGAATATTTGTGATTGACCCGGATGAATTCAATAAAGAACCTTGAAGTGCTGAAGGTGATCAGAAAAACGGAAAATAGCCAGCCGGGGGTTGGTATCGTTTTCCGGATTGACCACAAGATGATGAACGAGATCAGTGCCAGGAAAGATTCATACAGTGGAGTTGGAAATACAGGCCAGGGAAGGATGGAACAATGGGTTCCTTCATACCCGGGAATCGGGATTCCTGCATTCAGGACGTTGTGCGGATAACGAAAACCCCACATCCAATCGGGAAGACAACCCAGGCAGTCAGGAAGAGGACTGAAGTTGGCGGTTCCCCAGCATCCATCCCCGGAAAGCTGGCACCCCATGCGCCCGATGGCATAACCGATGAGCAATGCCAATCCGGCGATGTCAAACACATGGGATTGTGGGATGCTTTTATGGCGAGTATATGACATTAAGCCAACGAACCCAAAAATAAATCCTCCGTAAAAAGATCTTCCTTCGAAAAAAAGCAATTTACCTAAAGGATCTTTTAGAAATAGATCCCAGTTATCGAAAATATCAAAGAATTTAAGTCCTGCAAGACTGGAAAGACCAGTTATTACTAAGATGTTAAGCGTCAGTTTATATGAATCAAGGGGGATCTGCCCGTTTTTTCCTCTGCGCTTCAATTCGATGTAGACGAAAAAAAACGACAAAGCAGAAGCCAAAACCAATATAAAACCAAATGTATAAACAGGAAAGACAAGGGTCGTTCCGAAGAAATAATTGATAAGGTCGGTGATATATGGGAACATGTACCCGGGGGAAATGAAATGGTGAAATTTTGCAATCAGTTTTTACCCAGAGGGATAAGGTATCCGACCGAAATGCAGAAGCTCCTGTTGCAGGTTGCCTTGTAATTTGTTCCTTTATCTTCATCAGAAGTTGAGTATATATCCATAAAACCGAGATCATACCTTAAATCAAGGAAAACATCACCAGGTCCCAGACGATATCCGGCACCGGCTCCGATTGACAGACCCATGTCAAATCTCCGTAATTCACCTTTTCCAAACTTTAATTCTTTTTCACCATTATATGGTTCCAATGAAATTGATTTCCCGGATAATCCGAAGCCGAAATAGGGACCAAGAACTCCATAAACAACAATTTTATCAAAGTCATGTGAAACGTTAATTAATACCGGAATCGTCAAATAGCTGATTCTTGTCTTCCCTTTATAGGCTGCTTTATCTGAACCGGCAATTTTCAAACCTTCACCTTTCTGGATATATTGAAATTCGGCCTGTAATCCCAAAAGATCACTGAACTGGTATTTTCCAGTCAAATTTACAAGGAGCCCAACCAATCGCGGCCTTGTCTTGTTTTCTGAGCCTGAAGATCTGTATTCCCAATTTGAAAGGGAGGAGATACCCATTCCAATTTTACCTCCTGCCGTGAATTTTTGGGAATAAACGGCTGGTTCAGCTATAAACTGAATGAGCGCCAGGAAGGTAAAAACATATACATTTTTCATAAGGAAAGATTTGTTAAGATAATTAATCATCGCTTTTCATTGATAGTAAATTTTATTACTTACAAGTACTGATTATCGATATAGCTCCCGAAGCCTTAAAATTTGCTTTAAACGGGCAGTAACTATGATACCACTTATCATAGGTTAAATTTAGCACCGACGAAGTGATAACCTGTCCGTTTTTTCCTACAGAAACTGTAATTGATACGACATCCTCAAACTCATCTTTCCATGAGCAAACTGTTTCAAAATATCTCTCGGTGCCAGCCTCTAATTTATTCCCGGCACCAATTGTTTCCTTTTCTCCCGGGGCGCCAGACACCCACATGTGAACCTCCTGATCAGAGTTATTTATCATGGAAACTCTAAACAGCCCGCTTTTCGGAAAAACAGTTTTTTCTTGTTTCGGTCCGCAACCGCTTTGAACAAATAATGCATCAATTACGACAAAAAGAAGAATTGTGATTGCTGTAACTTTTTTCATATTACCTCCGCATGTTTTAAGTGTATCATTGACAAAAATGCCTGCTATTGCTTCAGCAAAATTGAACCGAAGAATGTGATTGTACAATAGCCCGAACGGGTCATTTTTGATGGAAATTGTGAAATCGCAAAACTCAAATTGGTAAAATCGGATCTCATTGTACGATCTTCATTAACATTATTTATTTGCTGCCGATATTTCTCACTATTTTTTTCCATCGTACGAAATAGTTTGGGTAACTTTGCGTAATGCAATCTATATACAGTATGAAAACACAATTTTTAACAGATGAAAAGGGAAATAAAATCTCAATCGTTATCCCTTTGGAAGAGTACAACCGTATGCTTGAAGACCTGCAAGAACTTGAAGACATCCGGTTATTTGATGAAGTAAAAGCAAAGAATGAGGACAGTGTTCCATTCGAAGAATATTTAAAGTTGCGACAGGGTAAAAAGAAATATGCATAATTACACTATAACTATTTCAAAAACTGCACAGAAGCAATTAGATGATGTGCCTGATGACGCTGCAGAAAAATTGATAGCGGCTATCCGGGGATTGGCACTTCATCCGAGACCTGCCGGATATAAAAAACTGAAAGGACGTAACGGATACCGTATCATAAAAGGGGACTATCGAATTCTTTACGAAATATTTGATTCAGTTCTTGTTATTGATGTAATCGCAATCGGGCATCGGAAAAACATCTACAAATACCGGACTTCCCGATGACTCCGGATGGAAAATGCAGCATTGAAAAATCATACCATTTTTTCTCAGACCAGCTTTTCACGGAAAGCTTTTGCGACAACCTGTGCACGGGAGTGCACCTGTAATTTGTCGTAGATGTTTTTGATATGATTGCGCACGGTTTGCGCACTGATGAACAAATTGGCGGCAATCCGTTCATTGATCATGCCCTGGGTGATCAGGGTCAGTATTTCCTTTTCACGTACTGTGAGATTCGACGGGGAATCGGGTTTGCCGGCATCAGGCTGTAAAAACGCCAGTACATGCTTTGCCACCATGGGAGTAAGCGCGGCCCCACCTTCATATACCTGCTGGATGGCGTCCAGTATTTTGTTCGGAGTCGATTTTTTAAGGATGTACCCGTCGGCGCCACTTTGTATGGCTTCGATGATATGGCGGTCATCTTCGAAAATGGTGAGCATTACGATCCTGGGCTGAGGCCATTTTTGCTTGAACAGCGGAATGGCTTCGATACCGCTTACCCCCGGGAGGTTGATATCCAACAGGATGACATCTGTTTCAGCGTAGTTGTTCAGCGCATTTTCAACAGAAGGATAGGCCCAGGCTAACCTGTATTCAGAGAAAGTGGAGATTAGGTATACCAGGCTTTGCCTGAATTCGGAATGATCTTCAACGATTCCTACGGAAATGGACATCTGACTATTTTTATACAAAAATATATACTAAACCAGGTATTTGTATGGCCCGATCATGTCATATTTTAAATGACAGGATAATCTCTGTTCCAACACCCTTATCTGAATGAATGTTGAACTCAATTCCCGATTCCACGGCCCTCCGGTGCATATTTACCATTCCGTTGCCATGTGATCCTGTCTGAGGCCGGTTTGAATCAGAAAAACCCACCCCATCATCCTTCAGGGATATCGTACATCTGCCATTGATAAACCCGGCATTGAAAACAACATTTCCTGCTTCTGCGTGCCGGATAATATTGTGCAAGCCCTCCTTGAAGATTAAAAACACATCGTTGCGGATCTTTTCGTTCAAAATAACAGGTTCATCAGGTATTTCAAGGACCGAATTGAAGTTAATGTTGTTATCGGTAAGAATTTCAAGCATGTAATTGCTGGTTTTTGAGATCAGGCTCTGCAGTGAATCATTTTGCGGCGCTGTCATCCAGATAATGTCTGAAATGGACTGCAGGGCAGTGTGGGTGAGTCCTGCAATTTTAACAGGAAGTACATTAACATCATCCATTGTTGATGAATGGTCGGTTATTTTTTTGAGCGTCTCAGCATAAATGGAAATGCTTCCCAGGGTTGATGCCAGGTCGTCGTGCAGATCGCGCGACAACTTCTCCCGCAACTCCTGTTTTTCTTTTTGTATCAGCCTTCTGAGCAGGATTCGGTCAATAAACAGGTGAAGCAGTGCAACCATACCAAACACAATAACCGGAGCAATAAAAAAGGTTGGCGATGGCCATTGAAAAAGGAAAAAGCCATTGACAAAAACAAAAACAATAAAAATGAATCCGGTCACCAGCCAGTGAATGATTGCAATATTCCGGTTGCTTTTTGGCAGCTTAAGGTTGTATATCGACAGCAACAACATGATCAGGCCATATTTAATGATCTCGGGCTGGTTTTCCTGATCCGTAAAAAAACGAACAATGATTTTCCTGCTTTCAATATACAATGCCGGCAAGCCTTTCATTTCACTGATGTTCAAAATTTTTCCGGCCGTTATTTGCTCAATCCTCAGTGTGTCGGGCGATAAAGGAAACTTTATCAGGGCATAATATTCAACACCCTGCACAACGCCAAAAATCATCTCCTTTGCCGAAATGGATGCATATCCGCCTCCGCCATTCAATTCGCGGTAGCCTGCCAGTAAACCAGGCGTTTTGCTCCCGGAACCCTCATACAGCCATACCTTGGTGCCAATTGCATCCGTATTTGAACGGACTCCGTGAAGCTTAAATTTCACAAAAGTCTTCTTTTCTGTAATATTCAGAAACAGGCTGCTGTTCCCGTTTACGTAATTCGCCACATACAGGTCAGGGTCGCCGTCATTATCCACATCGCCTGCTGCGCAACCGGTGCAGTATCCACTTTGTTCGGCCCCGAATGCGACGGTGACATCTTTAAAATATAGGCCTTCCATGTTTTTGTATAAAACACTTTCACCTACATTGGTAACGTACAAATCCAGGTACCCATCAAGGTCAAAGTCGGCAAATACGGCTCCGTTGCTCATGTCGCTTTCGGGCTGAAAGTACTCCCGGGTTTTATCGGTGAACAGGCCATGGCCATCGTTCAGGTAGAGTTTGTTGGCAGCATTGCGGTTTGCGATGAAAAGATCGGTGAATCCATCATTATTTACATCGGCAAAAGCTACGGCATTGCTTTTGGATGGAGGAGTTTTGGAAAGGTCGGTCAGATGGGTCACATCGCGAAAATGGATTCTGCCGTTTTTCGATTCATTGAAATATATTTTATTGGATGGATACCAGAAGGATACACACAAATCATCATAACCGTCGTTGTTCACATCGGCAAAAGAGGCACACATACCTCCGGCCGTGGAGCTAAGTCCAGAGGTTGCTGTAATATCTGTGAAATGACCGGTGCCGTTGTTTTCGAAAAGCCGGTTCGATCCCTCTTCATTGGTAACGAACAGATCCAGGTCTCCATCGTTATCCACATCGGCAAATGCTGCAGCATTCGAACGTTTCATATTTTCGCATGCACGTTTCTTCTGCATTGAAACATTCCTGAAATACCCGTTTCCCCGGTTAAGCAATAGTTTATTGTTGCTATTTAGATAACACAAATAAATATCCTGATCATGGTCGTTGTCGATGTCGGCTGCACTTACGCCTAATTTTAGCTCATTCCAAACGATGCCCTTCTTAGGTTTAATGACTCCATTTGCATTTCGTTCTACCGCTTCTTCTGAAAAACCATCTGTTCCCCGAGCAAGATTTTGGAGATCAATATTGTTGATATACAGCCGATTCTGTTCAGAAATCCGAACGGCATATATATCACTCCTGTCATCCCCGTTGAAATCGGCCATGGCTACCCCGTATTCATCATCCGTACTGATCCAGATTGAAATCAGTTTGCGTGATGAAAAACCCTGATGGTCTCCATTATATTCCGGAAAAAGCTTCTCTCCACTGTACAGCAGGCGGCCGTTTTCACCACAAATCCAGATCTCATTGGTTCCTGTGACAACGATATCTGTCAGGTTTTCCTTACACTGATTACCATAGTGCGTTAAAAGTCCATCCTGATAGCCCATGATCAAACCCTTGTCGCCAACCATCAGAACGGTTCCGTTGCCCCATAATTTTAATAATTTTATCTTTCTTGCCTTTAGTAATTCCTTGTCTCGCAATATCAGCTTAACTCCGGAACCATCTATACGGAATAACTTTTCACCTGAAAGCACATACCCATTATGCATATCTTTAAAACAAAAATCGGTTACGGCATTATTCTCTAACACTTTTTTATAAAGTCCCTGCTCGAACAGAAATAATTCTCCCATTTTGGTCAGGATCCAGAATGCTGACAGATCTTCACCAAATATATTTGTGATATAAAATCGTGCGGGCGAGGGAGGTAGTATGCTGAACGATCCGTTTTCATAAAGAGCAATATCTCCGATACTGGCAAATAAGGCCTTGTTTTCTGATAAAAAACAGATAGAAAAGATTTGGTTGGCAAAGGGTGACCGGACATTCTCGACAATGCCATCATGAAAATGGTAGAGCATACATGTGTTTGTAACCTGGTTCACGGTGAACCAGATATCCTTCGGCGACGCCGCATAGATGGTGTAAATTTTTCCTTCTACCGGAAAATCAAGCTTTTTCCAGGCATCATGCTCAAGTACATGTATCTTATCTGTAAGAAAATAGATTCCCTGTTGTTTGTCCTGTACGATGGTCCGGATATCTGATTTCGTCCCGGAATTGATTTTCCGGAATGAAAGAGATTGCCCGACAGAATTCATGCTGAAGAGCATCATGGTGAGAACCGTCAGCATCCAAATCTGAGGCAATTTCTTCTGAACCCGACCATCTCGGGCCGGTTGATAATGACCATCCCTAAACCGAGTTAATGTAACCACCACCGGATTGACCTGTTAAAAAGTATTTTGTCCCAGTTTTCTATCAGACAAAAATACCTTTTTCTTTTCAGTTTTCCGAGCGGCATTGAAAGCACCACAATGCATGGAGCTCAAACAATGCAAAATACTAAACCGGACTAATATCTCTCCCGTTCACCCGTTTACTCGTTTACCCGTTTACTCGTTTACCCGTTTACCCGTTCACCCGTTTACCCGTTTACCTTTTACCATTCCCCCCGATTAAGCACGTACAGGCAAGCTGTGCCCTGGGATCTGTTATTTTTTTTACCTTTACCTCCGCCATTCTTTACCGCCTATGCTCCATCCAACACGTCTTCTGTCTGTTTTTTTTTATTTCATTAACCTTTGCAGTCATTGTTCATGTGGCCAGCCATTATGGGGCCTTTCAATTGGCATCATGGCTTCTTGCCATTCTGCGTTGGATTCCGCTGATGGTATACTTCCTATATGCCATTCAAAAAAAGAAACTGACTACCTGGATATTCATGAGCATGCTGATGGGGGTTGAGTTTGGCTATGATGTGCCCATGGTGGCCAAAGAGCTGAACATTGTGAGCCAGATATTCATTCATCTCGTTAAAACGATCATCGCTCCCTTGCTTTTTGGCACGCTCGTAACAGGCATTGCCGGACATGCCAACCTGAAACAGGTAGGGCGCATGGGTTGGAAATCGCTGGTATATTTCGAGGTGGTTTCAACCATTGCGCTTTTCATCGGGCTGGCAGCCATAAACATCAGTGGTGCCGGGCTGGGAGTCACAATTCCGCCGGAAATGATCAAGGGAACGCTGCCAACGGTGCAGCCACAAAACTGGCACGACGTAGTGCTTCACATTTTCCCCGAAAACATTGCCAAATCGATTGCCGAAGGCAATGTCCTGCAGATTGTGGTTTTCAGCATCCTGTTTGGCATTGCGGTAGCCATGGTTAAGGAACAGTACCGCGCCCCGATGCTGCGTTTTACCGGGTCGCTTACAGCCGTGATGTTTAAATTTACCAACCTCATCATGCTCTTTGCCCCGTTTGCTGTCTTTTCCGCCATTGCTTATAGTGTCGGTCATATGGGGCTGAACGTCCTTGTTAATCTCTTTCAATTGCTGGCAACGCTCTATGTTGCCTTACTGGTATTCGTCCTTCTGGTATTTTTACCCATCATGCTGGTGATGAAGATTCCGATCGTAAAGTTTATCAAAGCCATTGCCGAACCTGCCACCATTGCCTTTGCAACCACCAGCAGCGAATCGGCGCTTCCGCGGGCCATGGAAAACATGGAGATGTTTGGCGTTCCCCGCAAAATCGTTGCTTTTGTAATACCGACAGGCTATAGCTTCAATCTTGATGGCACTACACTATACCTGGCCATGGCATCCATCTTTGTAGCCAACATGGCAGGGATCCATCTGTCGTTCGATACGCAGATCGTGATGATGCTTACCCTGATGCTTACCAGCAAAGGCGTGGCGGCAGTTCCCCGCGCTTCGCTGGTAATCCTTCTTGGCACAGCGGCCAGTTTCGGACTTCCTACCTGGCCCATCTTTATCATTCTTGGGATAGATGAACTGATGGACATGGCCCGCACGGCCATCAACGTAATCGGGAATTGCTTAGCCACGGTGGTTGTGGCGAAATGGGAGGGGGAGTTTAAAGAATGAATATCGAATATCGAATGTTGAATATCGAATATCGAATATCGAATATCGAATGTTGAATATCGAATATCGAATATCGAATATCGAATGTTGAATATCGAGTGTTGAATATCGAATATCGAAT
>CAIYES010000327.1 GCA_903925275.1 uncultured Bacteroidales bacterium | reverse complement strand
GACGGCATTGTTTTAATAGATAATAACCGTTGTATCGGATGCAAATTCTGTATGACGGGATGCCCTTATTCGACCAGGGTATTTGCCTGGAAGCATTATCCCGAATTTGATGAGGATAAGGAACCTTATTCACCGGAAGCCTCAAGCCCGGGGAAGGAAGGCACTGTTTCCAAATGTGATTTCTGCCCAGATCTTATCCGGGTTGGAAAAGTTCCATATTGCGTTTCCGCCTGCCCCATGGGAGTGATTTACTTCGGTGATGTGGACGAAGACACAGTAACCAATGGAACAGAAACTTTTCAGTTCAGCGAGCTGATCCGTGACCGTGCAGGATACCGCTATCTTGAAGTTCTCGGAACCAGGCCATGCGTATATTACCTCCCGCCTGTTGACCGGCAGTTCCCTGTCGATCGCGGATTTAATGATCTCGATGAGAGTGTCAAGAACAGATATATCAGTACTCCTTACGCACAAAAACATAAGCTGTAGCCATGGAAAAGAATGAGAAAACTTTATTGAAGGAGTTTGCCCCTCAGCTTGAAAGGACCAGCATTCAGGGTTATGCCTGGATACTTTTTTTACTTGCTGTTATTGGATTGGGCGTTTTCGCTTTTATCGAGCAGGTTACAAAGGGTCATGTAGTTACCGGCATGCGCGACAATGTAGTATGGGGCATTTACATTGTAAACTTTATTTTTTTTATGGGAGTCAGTTATGCCGGCGCTCTAATTTCCGGTACTTTGCACCTGTTCAAGACCCCATGGAGAAAACCTATTATCAGGATGGCCGAATTTATCACCATCATTTCACTGCTTATAGGCCCGGCATATATCCTTCTTTGTATCGGCAGACTCGATAAATTACATTACCTGGTGCTGCATGGCCGTATCCAGTCGCCTATAACCTGGGACGTTATTGCAATTTCGACCGATATCTTTGGTTGCTTTATCTTTCTTTACCTGGCCATATTGAAAGATCTCGCCAACATGAGAGACTATGAAGAACTTCAGCTCCCCAAATGGAGAAAAACGCTGTACCGGGTACTTGCACTTGGATATACCGGTACCGAAGATCAAAAGAAACGACTTGACAGAGCCACAAATATTATGGCGACCATGGTTATCGCAATTGCAATTATCGTATACTCCGTACTGGCCTGGATCTTTAGCGTGACCCTGCAGCCAGGCTGGCACAGTACTATTTTTGGACCTTATTTTGTAATTGCCGCTGTATATTCTGGCAGCGCCGTGCTTATTCTGGCCATGTGGTTTTTCAGAAAAGTGTACCATCTCGAGGAATATATAACCAAGAAGCATTTTGTTTCTGTAGGTGTGATCATGTTGGTGCTGGCTGCATTTTTCGGATACTTCACCTTCAGCGATTACCTTACAAAATGGTATGGTTCTGAAAAAAACGATGAACTCCTGATCCAGCTTTTGTTCAAGGAATTCTACTGGCCATTTATTATCTCTAATTATGTGGGTGTACTGGTGCCTTTGCTGGTCATTGGAATTGCAAAATTTCGCACCATCACAAATATCACATTAGCCGCTGTGGTTGTAATCATCGCTCTCTGGCTAAACCGTTACCTGATTGTTATTCCTACCCTGCAGTCGCCAT
>CAIYES010000326.1 GCA_903925275.1 uncultured Bacteroidales bacterium | reverse complement strand
CCCGCCGATCTTATTGTGTTTGAATTTAAGATTAATGGAAACATAGGTTTTCTTCTTCCGACATTCAAACATGTACAGATTTTTATCTATAATGCCATTTAACGATTCCTCTAATCTAACCAGCATGTCATCATACAAAGTTCCAAACACTGCTTTGATGTCAAAGTAAACCGATTCTATCACAACTTCATCGCCCTCTTCGAGTGACTTCTCCTGTGTTTCGACCCTGTTTATCTGGAGTATTTTCACCCCCAACATGTGCTCAATGAAAAAAATTCGTTCAATCGATGGCAACACTTTTAAACTCAGTATTTTACTCAATTCGCCCTTATGTATTACCAAGTCATCAGCAATACTTGACAGGTTGCCTTTTTTATTTTCAATGTGCTGCTTCAATGCTAACCTCAACTCAGCAAGTTTGGCCTTTGCGGCGACTTTACTTGCGTTGGTATGTTCCTTTTTGTTCATAGGATGATAGATGCACAATGGCCTTTATTCTATGGTTGTTAATAAATATTTCAGAATAAACACAACTGTATTTCCAGACTTTTTTATATTTGCAACTTCTGTAAAGATACAGACGCTTGTCAATTCAACCAAATTCTTCACCTTAAATTTTCAAAAAGATGACTGCTCCCGTGATTAAAATCCACAGATTTTTAACAGACATTGCTGCAAATGTAAGTAATCATCAGTATTTCTTGGCATCGGATAATGACGAAATAATCCGACTCTTTACATTGATTTCCGGGAAGTGTGCCACCGATCCTGCCATTTCACTTCAAACGGCAGGTGTTCACCCGACTGAGTTTTCATTATCACTTCGTGGTATTATTGAGAAGTTTCTGCTTACTAATTACACTTTAATGCAACCAAGACCATATTTGGGGTTTTTAACGAAGATCCTTGAAACCAAACAGATGCTTCGCAATCATCATTTAGATTATATTTGGTTGATATACAGCATGTATGCCCCTAATACCTTTAAAAACATTGACTCCCTAAGGAGGAGATATAACCTGCTTCGGACTTATTTAGGCGATAATTATCCAGAAGGAAGGGTCAACAATGTAAATTTATTGCAAACAGAGGCAAAGGATAGAGCTATTATAATTCCTTCCCCCACGATTGCTGTTGACCCTGACTTAAACAGCAATTGGATCTTTTATTTAGTAGAAGTGCGTGCATGATCTGCTTCCCCCATCGAGCCTTTTAATGTTAAACCTTGTTTGTAAGGCTATTGAGTGGTCTTGTATATGGATTCAAGTCATACGAGATAAATACTAGGGACAACTTTAAAACAAACTTGAAGATGATACTGCTCAGGCAAGATTTGAGGAGATTTTTGGCTCTGGCAACTTCATTCCTGTGCCTTCAAAGGAAGTTGCCATGGGTAGTGGCGTACTGATTTGCCTGACTTGGGAGATAAATTCGTGATCAAAACGTTGATATCCACCTTTACAATGAAAAATTGTTAATAAATATTAACCCTGTCAATCAACATATTATCACATGTATGTTTGGGTACTGCAAAAATGACTTGTGTGGCAAATTTTGTGGCAAATGAAAAAAGCCACTCACAATTTTCATCGTAAGTGGCTCTTTATCAGGCTCCCCCTGCTAGACTTGAACTAGCGACCCTCTGATTAACAGTCAGATGCTCTAACCAACTGAGCTAAGGAGGAATTTGGGAGTGCAAAAATACACAAAGTCTTTTACTTTTCAATGGTTATAAGAAAAATTTATTCGGAATGGCTTTATCAGCAGGAAGGTTCCCTATCTTTACGCATTGCCTTAACGAAAATTTTCAAGGTCCTTGAGCCAGTCGATTCTCTTTATTACGCCTCCTTTTTGCCAACTGAATACCCCCTATCCGGCTTCAACCTGCCTGAAAGGGTTCCTGAATACTAAAAATATCCATTCACATCAGACCGACCTGGGGATTGAGGTGATCCTCGCCCTGTTCTCTCCGACCGGATTTACAGATCTTTTCAGGGAAATCGACCAACGGAAACCGCAGCTTTCGGCCAATGCACAACGTATGGTGCAGTTAAAAGACAAATATATCAATACCATCGGGCAGGTGATCGCTTTCCTTCAAGGGCGCAGTCCCGAACTGGCCCACCTGTTGTGCAGCGGCCCCTGGCTCCCGGAAGCTGCCCGATTCGGCCAGACTACCGATCTTGACCATGATTTTGGTGCTCTCGGAATCCACGACCGTGCAAAACACCTGGCTACGCTTTATCTTGAAGATATTTCCGACCTCATTAAAGAAGCCGTCGACCCTCACTTTGGCTTCAGCCGGTATGCCGAACGCCTCGGACGATCAGCCTCCTCCTTCGATGAACTGCAGAATGCCCTGAACAGTTCCGGGAATTATATTGACTCTTTGATGACCGGACTGCTGAAAGAGAAGATCAGTCTGTATCAACCTACCCTGGTCGCACTTACAGTGCCGTTTCCCGGCAATCTTTATAGTGCGCTGAAATGCGGACAATGGATCAGAAAAAACCATCCGGGGATAAAAATTGTGATGGGTGGTGGTTTTGTCAACACGGAACTCAGGTCACTTACCGACCCAAGGGTATTTGATTATGTCGACTTCATTACCCTCGACGACGGAGAAACTCCCCTGCTCCATCTGATTGAGCACCTTGAGGGACAAAGAACACTGGAAAACCTGAAACGCACGTTCACCCGGGTGAATGGTGCCGTTGTCTTTTTCGACGGGTCAAAAGAACCGGATGTGCCGCAAAACGAAACAGGCACCCCCGATTATTCGGACCTGATACTTGGTAAATATCTGTCGGTGATAGAAATGGCCAACGCGATGCACCGCCTCTGGAGCGACGGCCGCTGGAACAAGCTGATGCTGGCACACGGCTGCTACTGGAGCAAATGCACTTTCTGCGACATAACCCTCGACTACATCAAACGCTATGAACCCAACAAACCTGTGGTAATCTGCGACCGGATCGAGGCAATCGTGGAACAAACCGGTCATCATGGATTTCATTTTACCGATGAAGCCGCCCCTCCTGCCCTGCTGCGTGATTTGGCGCTGGAGATCCTCCGGCGAAAACTCACGATAATTTGGTGGACAAACATCCGGTTTGAGACCAACTTTTCCCAGGATCTGTGCATGCTGCTGAAAGAATCAGGATGCATCGCGGTTTCAGGAGGGCTGGAGGTTGCTTCAGACCGTATCCTGAAGATGATCAACAAAGGTGTCACCGTTTCACAGGTCGCACGTGTTGCCGGCAATTTTACCCGGGCAGGGATCATGGTACACGCATACCTGATGTATGGCTTCCCGACCCAAACAGCTCAGGAAACCATCGATTCTCTGGAGGTCGTCAGGCAACTTTTTTTGAACAGCGTCGTGCAATCAGGCTTCTAGCACCAGTTTGCCATGACGGCGCATAGCCCAGCAGGGCTTGACCCACAGCGATTCGGGGTGGATAAGGACTGCTCCCCGCCCGGTACCTTTGCCAACAACGATCTCATTCCCATCGACCGGATCGGATGTAACCACGAGACTTTCAGCGAGGGACTGAAAAAATCGCTTTACAATTACATGCACAACATTTGCTTCGATTTTCCTCTTCAGGAGTGGTTCGACTTCCGGATCCCCCGCACTACCATCGCACCCAATTTCATCCGGAACATTGTTACACAGGTCCAGGTTGTCAGTCCCGCCCCTCATTCCAGGATCATTTGGCTTGGAGTCATTCCGACAATATTGTTCTATACCCGTACAAAAAAAGGGAAGTCCGCCCCCGCAGCAAAGATCATCATTCAAACAAACCGGCAGGAGCTAACGATCATGACCGGTGAACAAACCGGCAGATGGCTTTCCGGAATATTTTCACACCTGACTATCGGCAACCATCCGGCTTTTACATTCCGGGAACTGGAAGAACAATATCAGGCTGGCGGGTTGGGTGATTTCAAAGCATTTTGGGAAGGACCTGTAGCAAAAAGGTTGAGGGAGAATGGATTGGTTGTAGTTTAGTCTTCCTTTCCTATGATCTGCATCGCGATTTTGATACCGTCGGCGGCGCTGGAAACAATTCCTCCTGCATACCCGCTGCCTTCACCCGCAATGAAAAGATTTTCAAATCCTTCACAAAGCCCGGTTTTTTCGCGCAAAGCCTGGATGGGCGACGACGTTTTGCTTTCAAGTCCAAGCAGGATTCCATCGCCATAGCCCCTCAACCGTCGATTAAAATCCTTCAAGCCTTCACGCAATGCATGGGTCACCACCGGGGGCAGCATTTTCCAGAGTGGCGCCGGTTTAAGTCCCAGGGGATAACTGGTTTCGGGAATCTGGCGGGGTTCGGTCGCGTGGATGAAATCGCTGATAGTGCAAAAAGGTGCCTGGTAGCCATTTGAGAACTCAAAGAACGAGCGCTCAAGGTTTTCAAGCCAGCTGAGTGCTTCGAGCGGAGTAACCTTCCTGCCGGCCAACTGGTCGGGATGAATGCCGGCCACACATCCTGCATTGGCGAATCGTCCGTTGCGGCGGTAATTGCTCATCCCGTTCACGATGTTGATATCCCG
This sequence comes from uncultured Bacteroidales bacterium, assembly GCA_903925275.1. Classification (GTDB taxonomy): domain Bacteria; phylum Bacteroidota; class Bacteroidia; order Bacteroidales; family FEN-979; genus CAIVAT01. Next base: position 10,725 of record CAIYES010000326.1, on the reverse strand, counting down.
GGATGTAGCAGCAGGGATAACCATTCCACCCGGACACATGCAAAACGAATAAACCGGGTGTTTCCCATCAGCCTCCGATGTAAGCCGGTATTCTGCTGCCTTTACACCATCTAGTTTTTCAATGCCCCATTGTGCACGGTTGATATTTTCCTGGCGGTGTTCGGCCCTGCAGCCGATGGCAAAATTCTTGGTCCGGAAAGCGACACCACGGCCGATCATCATGCGATACGTTTCATAGGCTGAATGGCCGGGAGCAGCAATGAAATAATCTGCCGCCATCGTTTCTCCTCCGATTACGGCCTCCACCACCCTGCCATGCTGCAACACCAGGTCGGTGAGCGTTGTTTCAAAACGGATCTCCCCGCCGTATTGCTGGTATTGATCCCGCAGGTTTTTCACCACCGAACGCAGGTTATCGCTTCCCACATGGGGATAGGCCATGTAACGAATCTCGGCAGGGGCGCCAGCTTCGATGTAACTGGTAACAAAAAAATCACGTTCCTTCGAAATGTGTTTTGACCGTGAGGTAAGTTTCCCGTCGGAAAAGGTGCCCGCGCCGCCTTCTCCAAATGAGTAGTTTGCCACGGGGCTGAATTCTCCGGTTTTTTCAAATCTCGCAATGCCCTGTTCCCGCTTCTTAACTTCAGCCCCACGTTCGATTAAAACCGTATCGAATCCTGCCTTCTGCAAAACAAAGGCGGCAAAAAACCCGGCCGGACCACTGCCGGCAATCATCACACGTTTGTTTCTGGGCTTGTACGGGATAACCAGGGATGCAGCCGGCGTGCGATCGGTACCACCAATTCCCTGGCCATGCACTGCGATGCGGAGCAGCCAATGGATGTTGCTTTTTTTGCGGGCATCGAGACTTTTATTTTCTATCTGCCAGGTACAGTCATCCGTGCCAGCCTCCCTGACAATCTGATTCCTCAGTTCTTCTTCGGAATAGCCGGTTGGGGCTTTGATCTCTATGATTTTAAATCCCATGGATATTTCTTTTGACGCTAACTGTAAAATGGAAGGTAGGGGTTCAAAATTTTGAACCCCAACAAAAGGCCGTCCGGCAAATTTACATTTAAAATTTTTGCCGGATTTTACCGTTATCATTTCTGAAGATAAAAACTACATGTTGCGTCGGTCGCTTTTATGCTTACTGCTGATTTATCTCCCGGTTCTTCTGTTTTCACAGGCTGATCTGCTTTTTAAGCAAAATGCAGTGTCCCATCTCAAGAAAGGAGAGTACATCGCCGCACTTGAAAACCTGAATGTAGCCATTCAAAAGGAGCCGGCACTTGCTGAACTCTACTATTTAAGGGGTTATACCAAATACAGCCTGGATGATTTTATGGGTGCAGAGCAGGATTATTCGCACTCGATCGACCTTTCGCCTTACCTTGCTGATGTATTTACCAACCGCGCCATCGTACGGAGTCAGATGCAGAATTTCAAGGGCGCCATGGAGGATTTTGAAAAAGCCATGGAGATGGACGGTACAAACGGGGAGATCTATTTTTACAGGGCCCGTACCAACCTCTACCTGAAGAAAGTCTACTCCTGCATTGTCGATTGCAACAAAGCCATTCAGCTTCATAATCCCGGCGAAGCCGCATATATTCTGAGGGCCAGTGCCGAACAGGAAATCAAACGCTACCCGGAGGCCATCGAAGATCTTGGCACCGCACTGAGGATAAACCCGTTGAATGGTTATGCCTTTTCACAACGGGGGCTCATCTGGATCGACATGAACCATGTTGATTCAGCCATTTCTGATTTCAACCGCGCGATAATCCTTGATTCGGCAAATACCTTTGCCCTTTTCAACAGGGCGCTGGCCTTCCTGAAAAACTCCGACCGGGTAAATGCCCTGCGCGACCTGAATACGGTGATCCGCTATTCTCCCTATAATTCCTATGCTTACTATAACCGCGCTATCGTTCTGATCGGATTGAATGACAAGCAGAGCGCCATCCATGACTTTGAAATTGTGAGTAAACTCGATCCGAAAAATATCATCAGCTACTATTATCGCAGCAAACTGAAATCCGACTTGCATGATTTCCAGGGAGCCCTGGAGGATCTGAACAAGACCATCGATTTATTACCGGATTACACCGATGCCTATTACGACCGCTACGAAGTAAAACTCAAGATGAAGGATCAGAAAGGGGCGATGGCTGATTACAAGCGTGCGATGGAACTTACTGAAAAAAATCATTTTAATCCCGATAGCCTGAAGGCCGAACGCAAGGACTATCTGAAAAGCCTTGTTAAACTGAGTGGCGACTTCGAACAAATGAACACCATGAACAGCAAACTTCAGAATCAATCGGTTGATATCAGTTTAAAACCGATGTTCAGTATTTTGCTGTGGAAAGTTGATTTCGATAAAGTAAGGCTGTATGATGTTTACAAAAAAGATCACTATTTTGCCAACATCCTCGCCTTCACAAACCAGTCGGGACTGATTAGTGATTCACTTCTCAGGGTTGAAATTGAACAACAAACACTTCTGATTGACTCTGCCGGCCCGATACCGGGTGCCCTTTTTAAAAGGGCTGTTTCACAGTATCTGCTGCGGAATTATGATCATGCCATCAGCGATTTCAGCGCAACCCTCGCCGCGGATTCCGGTTTCATTGCCGCCTGGTTCGGACGGGCTAACGCGCGCTACGAACTAATCCAGCAAATCAATACCCAGGATGATTATCAACATGAGATCACCATTGGCAAAATGACCCCGAAAGCACAAAGTCTACCGCTTACAGCGACTCTGGAGCACACCTATGAGGCTTTAATCCATGATTATAACAAGGTGCTGGCACTCGATCCTGAATTTTCTTTTGCCTGGTACAACCGCGGTTATGTAAACAGCCGGATGGGAAATTATCGCACAGCCATTGATGATTTTTCGAAAGCCCTTGAATTGCGTAACGATTTTGCTGAAGCCTGGTATAACCGGGGATTGTTAAACATCCTGCTAAATGAAAACCATGCGGGTTGCAACGATCTGAGCCACGCCGGCGAGTTGGGCATCAGCGATGCCTATCGGGTGATGAAGCGGTATTGCTACAAGTAGGGGCAATGCATGATTTGTCGGTACCAGCGAAATAGCGAAATATCAGATCCATCAACTCCGCTTTTTCCAATGGTTTTGAAAGGTAATCACTGCATCCGGCTTCCATTGCTTTTTCTCTGTCACCTGAAAGTCCATAGGCTGTTTGTGCAATGATGACTACCTCCTTATTGAATTGCCGTAGCTGTCTGGTTACTTCATATCCGTTCATTTCAGGCATTTTAATATCCATCAGGATCAAATCAATGTCAGGATGGTTGCGGAATGCCTCCATGGCTTCAATCCCTGTTTTTGCATGAAAAACTTCAAGGCTGATCTTTTTAAGCATCCTTGTAATGAGCAAATCCGATGTTATATCGTCCTCGACAATAAGAATTTTAAGCTTTTTTATCAGATTCTCTTCTATGTTTTTTGGACTAATATTGGTGTTATACGTTTTTTCCTCCGTTACATTGTTATATGGAATTGTAAAATAAAACGTGCTTCCTTTGCCTAATTCGCTTTCAACCCATATATTCCCTCCCAGCATTTCAACATAGGCTTTGGTGATTGACAAGCCCAGCCCGGCCCCCTGCAGGGCATGCTTATCGGAAATATCTGCCTGAATAAACCGTTCAAATATGGCATCCTGCCTGTCTTTGGCAATACCAATACCTGTGTCTTTCACAAAAAATCGTAGAGACGCCACATGTGGCGTCTGTACGCGAGACGCCACATGTGGCGTCTGTACGAGAGACGGCCCATGGGCCGTCTGTACGAGGTCATATCCAAATTCTATTGAACCTTCGTTGGTATATTTAATGGCGTTTTTAACAAGGTTGGTAAGAATAGCATAGATTTTTTCACGGTCAGTTTTTATGATCGATTCTTTTGATGGCAGCGCATTTTTATAGGAAATCTGCATTCCTTTACATTCAACCTCGTGTTTGAAAAAGGCATAAATGTATTCGGTTTGTCCGTTAATATTTGTTTTCGAAATCAAAATTTCCATCTGGCCGGATTCAATTTTCGAAATATCCACAATATCGTTGATGATATTGAGCATCCGTGCACCACTTTTCTCTATTATCTGAATGTACTTCTGCTGATCTTCTCCGGTAAGCGTAGGTTCTTTCAACAGTCCGGCAAAACCCAGGATTCCATTCATGGGTGTTCTGATTTCATGCGACATATTGGCCAGGAATGCCGATTTCAAATGGTCGTTTTCTTCAGCCTTTTCTTTGGCCTTGATCACTTCTTCAACCATTTGTTTCATTTTGGTTATGTCTTCTTTCACAGCAACAAAATGAGTGACTTTTCCATCGTCGTTCAGAATGGGCGAAATGCTCACACTTTCCCAGTATAGCTCCCCGTTTTTCTTGATGTTGTGCAGTTCGCCAAACCATTGTTTGCCCGATACAATAGTTTGCCAGAGTTCTTTATAAACCTCCTCATCCTGCCTGCCTGATTTCAATATGCGCGGATTTTGTCCCATGGCTTCACTGGAGAGATACCCGGTAATTTCAGTAAACTTGGGATTGACATATTCAATATTTCCATTGGAATCAGTAATGACGATGCTCACCGGGCTTTGCTCGATTGATTTGCCAAGAAGTGCGATTTGCTGTTCGGCTTTTTTTCGCGCCGTGATATCCCTTACGATGGCCAATACCTTGTTTTCGGAAGTCGGGACTATTCTTGCTTCATAGTATTCCGTTCGCCCGTTGATATTGATCGTATAGGAAAAATGCACCAATTCTTTGGTGACGATCGATTGATGAAAAGCATCAATGGCTTGTTCCGTCACATCGGGGGGGAACAAATCCCTGAGATTTTTACCGGTCAGGAGCTCCCTTGGTAAAATGAGTTTTGTGTCATCTTCTGTATAAATATCAATATAATCACCATTTTGGTTGAAGACAAACAACAAATCGGGGATGGCCCTGAGGATGGCGGCTTTCTGGCTTTCGGATTCCCGCAACGCCTTTTCGGCATTTTTGCGTTCCTCCTCAATGGCAATGGCAAAGCCAATAATGGACATGAAATCCAGCTCTTCCCGCGACGGATCAACATCGGTTTGATAAACGACACAAAGAGAGCCTACCGGTTGTTTGCGGTATTTCACTGCAACCCCAGCGTAGGTCACTAATTTGTATGCCGCAACGTTGGGATCTGAATGCAGGTAATCTGTCAGGTGTAAGTTTCGCACAACGAGCGGCTCATCGCTGTCGCGCCTGATCACATCGTAACAGATATGGCCATCAGGATTATCAACCGTTTGGTAACCCGGTGGGGTTTGCCATTGCCCCAGCGAACAGAGCATCCCGCTGTCCAACCTGTTATACAGCGCACATACAGCGCCCAGTGTTTCTCCACATAAAGCCACAAGGTTGTTGATGTTGACATCCATATCGCTGCCAAAACCGAGCAGACAGTTGGTAAGTTTGATCATCCGCTCCTCTGAACGTCTCTTTTCCGTAATATCGCGGGCAGTGGCAATCAATACTTCTTTGCCAAAATACCGGCCCTTATTCTGAATTACCTCTTTGAGGAAAATATCACCGTTTTTTCTTTTCGCCCAGAAGTCGAACCGGGCTGGGATCCCTGTTTCAAATACCTGCTGCGACATCTGCCGGATCTCTTCAAGGTTGTTACGTCCGGGTGCGGCCACAGTGCCGGGCGATTGTCCGATAAGCTCTTCACGCGAGAAGCCGTACATTTTTTCCGCTCCCTTATTCACGTCAATAAAAGCGCCGGTTTCTTCCTGTATATAAATCGCCTCGGAAACTGTATTGAAAATATCGAAGTAACTTTGCTTGGCTATTTGTAAATACTCCTCTGCCTGTAACCGATCGGATATATCTTCGAATATTCCGATTCCTCCTATTATGCTGCCATCGTCGCCGGGGAAGGTGACGAACATTCCACGTACTGGAGTCACTTTATTGGCAGTAATTGAATGGTAAGTCCCTTTATAATGTCCTGTTTCACCGTTCAATGCGGAACGAATAGCTGCGATCAACTGATTATCTTTCAATTGTTTGAACATATTCATTCCAACAAGTGCTTTTCTTGAGGAACCTATTATTTTAATAAACTCATTATTCACATCGCGAATCGTGCTATCCACATCGAAATGCAGAATGCCGAGCGGAGCATGGGCAAATAAGGTGCGGTATCTTTCTTCACTTTCGCGCAAAGCATCCACGATAGCGTATTCTTTTGTAACATCTCTGAATACCAGTACCACACCATCAATGTTTCCATCGGCGTTACGGATGGGAGCTGCACTGTCGGCAATTTGATATTCTTTACTGCTTTTTGAAATTAGCAATGTATGCTTTGCCAACCCGACAACACCACCGGATTCCAATACTTTTGCCACCGGATTCTCAACCGCAGCTAGGGTCAGTGAATTAACAATACAAAAAACTTCGGTAAGCGGCCGGCCTTTTGCCTCTGCCGAAATCCATCCGGTAAGCTCCTCCGCCACTGTGTTCATCCGCGTAACTCTTCCAAGGTTATCCGTAGCCATCACGGCATCGCCAATTGATTTGAGGGTGATTGTAAGGCTTTCCTCACTTTTGCTCAGAGCATCTTCGGCTTTTTTGCGAGCAGTGATCTCCTCGTGAATCAGCACGTATTTTTCAGGCAGGTTGTCTTTGCCACGAAGGGGAAAGATAACCAATCGTATCCATAACGGTTTGTCGGGAAAATCAGGATTCACCTTGTGGGCATTGTATTTGAAGTCGGGAAACTCTACAACATTACCTTGCCTGATTGTCTGCATCAATGAGTTTAACCCCAGGCTTTCTAACTGGGGGTCATTGAAAATGGAGTAACCGGGTGGTGGTGTCGCCCCGAAAAGCCGGGTATGTGCGGCGTTGGTAATGAAGGTAAAGCCATCTTTGTCAACCACATGTATCGCCATCGGGTTGTTCTCGATGATCCCTTTAAAGAGGGAATCCTGTTCAGGAACATCAGCAGATTTGTCAATTGGCGTATAGGTTACAACAAAGTAACATTTTGTGGGCGACCATATCTGGACCTTAAACCATTTTTTCAGCGTCGTTATGAAATAATCGAATGTTGCATCTTCACCATTGATCGCAACCGCTCCGCACTGTTGCAGCGCAAAAAGATCATTGGCAGTAACCGCTGTGCAGGTCAGAACAAGCTTACGATCAGCAATATCGGGAATTTTCATTCCCGTCATTTTTTCAAACGCCGGATTTACCTCCAGAATTTCATACCCCGATAACGCATTATGCTCATCCAGTATTACACGGCCATAAGCATATCCATACGATGCCTGGTCAATGATCCGACGATACTGCTCGGTGTTCATATTGCTATTTGAATTTTGTTGTCCATTATCCAAAACAAAAATATGAATTTTCATCATCTTTCCATCAAATTACCATCTTTTATACCGGACATGGCCGGATTGCCGAAACCCTGCAATCCATTCCTCCCGGTATTTATGCCTTATGGTTCACCTGCCAGGAAAGCAAAAAGCCTTGAACATCAACATGCTCAAGGCTTTTCTTCATTAAGTGGGACGTGAGGGATTCGAACCCACGACCTCATGCGTGTGAAGTGTAATCAGGGTCATTTGATGAACGTTGCTTTGATTTGTTTGTATTTGTAAAACAACGACTTACGTAATATTTCGGCTTTGTCATAGCACCGTTGAATACTTATTTATACCTTTGAAATACATAATTTCATGGCAAATTTCATGGCAAATTTCATTCATTATCGTCTTACACTAAACCTCGATCAAAGGTACAAAAATAAGGATAGCCAATACCAGATATGTCTAATTCTCTACTTCAAGGGGAAAAGCAGGTATATTCCCCTTGGTGTTTATATTGAAAAGCTGCATTGGGATAAAGAAAATGAAAGAATATTACCCACAGCTAAGATGGAGCCTAATACTTCTTGGTATAACGATCGGATTCTGCAAAGAAAAATTGAAGCAAAAAAAATTTTAACTTCTCTTGATGCTTCTGATCAGCTACCATCACTTACATTAAACGACCTGATCAAACGGATTGAGAAAAAGGAATCAAAAACACCTTTCTTTGATTACCTTGATGACCAAATTAAATTTTTACGGGATCACAAAAAAGAGGGGACGGCAGTGGCTTATGAAGCGACAAAAAAATTTATCAAGAATTATGACCCGGATCGTAACAATTTACATTTCGATGATATTACCTATAACTATTTGAAAACTGTTGAGCATAAGTATATGGCCAAGACCGGAAACTCGTTCAATGGGCTTAGCAGCCATCTGCGCACCATACGAGCTGTATGGAATAAAGCGATTAGAGATGGCCTTGCGTCCCAGGAAAGGTACCCGTTTAAGGAATATAAAATCCGGCACAATAAATCTCATAAAACCGCCATTGGGAAATCAGATATGGAGAAATTAAAAGAGCATCGGGTAGAGCCAAACACAGTTTCCTGGCATGGCCGAAATGCTTATTTCTTTTCGTTTTATTGCCGAGGCATGAACCTGTCTGATATAGCAAAACTCCGATTATCAAACATAAGAAACGAGAGAATTGACTACAAGCGATCAAAGAATGCTAAAAAATTCAGTATAAAAATAACAGATAAAATATCAGAGATTCTTGGTTTCTATACATCAGGAAAACAACCCACCGAGTATATCTTTCCAATTATTGATACGTCCAATCATAAGGACACCATCGAAAAACAAATTACCAATTTCAGGAACATCATCAACCATTCACTGAAGCGTTGGGCTAAAAAACTTGGTATCGACCCAACCCTTTCATTTAACACAGCCAGGCATTCCTGGGCGACCATTGGGAATGAAATGAACGTATCCATTAACACCATTAGTGCAGGAATGGGGCACAGTGATATCGGAGTAACTCAGATTTATCTTGATTCCTTTGATAATGAACGTATTGATGATGCAAATGCATTGATAACAGAATAAACAATTATCCTGACATTTCAGTAACTTCACGGTGTCCCCTTGATATTTTTTAATACAAATCGGTGATATTTGTATTACTTTTGCAATCAGGTAATGAAATACATCGTTTCATAAGGCAAAGATTAATTAAACAAACCTGACATGAATTTAGCTCTGCCCATCGACCTTTTTAAAATGGATCAAGAAAAATCTGATAAAGTCATTACTTTTTCGTCCTCTTCGATATTGGCAATCAAAAATATTCCTTATAACCTTCTGGCATTTATCCTACTGCCAGTCTATGTTTGTTTCTTTGTTCCTGTCATCTATTTTTTATTGTGGAATGAGTACAGGAGGGTTGTTAAGAACAATGTGATGCTACAACGTAACGTCAAGTCACTAAAATATGATGAGGCGAAGCATACTTATGATAACCTGTCTTCCACCCTCAATCACCTGGAAAAAACAATTGGTTCTATTAATAATGCCAAAGCTGACTTTTTCTTAAAAGGAATGTATAAAATATTTCTGAGAATTGAATCAGTCACGCGAAAAAGTAAAAATACGGTTGCTTCAACTCTTTTTTATAACATAGCTCAGCCTCCCCTTTCCATAGAAGAAAAACAATTATTTTCAGAGCTTAACGAGATTTGGGGTAATGATGATGATGGGGTTTATGCCCGAAGTACTCATTATCATCTCACTCATGGCATTTAAGGTCAGGAAATATGAGATTTGGGACGTGGTAAATGTCCCCGCTTTCCCGAACCAAGAGAACCCCGGTGAAACAACAGGTCGCCCTACAATAATCCTGGAAGACCTGGAAGATAGCGCGGTTATTTTCCCCATAACAAAACAGATCGACCAGGCTTCAAGATATAAGTACGTGATATTGATTGATGAAAATTCTGAGGAAGCAAAAACAATGGGATTGCGCTTTACATCTATTCTAATTCTTGACCGTGCTTACTCTTTGCCTAAAATGAGGTTGGCGAATGTTATCGGACAATGTCCTGATTCGATCATCGTGCAAATTGAAACACTTTTGGAACAAGCTAAAATGGATGGTGTTAAATTCTGATGAAAGAAAAAACCAGATTATTCCTTTGTCCTTTTAGCTAAAATTTCCCCATAACAGCCATTGCAAATTATTTTTCTGCCGGAGTTTGTTTCCCAGACCACTTTTGTTTTTGATTTTTTTTGAGTGGTACACCTTTCGCAAACAAATGTTTCTGCGGTAAACGATTTATACCGTTTCAAAGATTCCATAATTCTCTCTTGCGGAACAAATTTGGTTTTTCTACCCTCTTCCATTTCTATTAAAAGACCCAAGTCCTATTTTTCTTTCAGTAATGGATTATTTCGGATTGGATCCGTTCTCATTCGTTTACAATATCCTATTATCATTTCTGTTCCCTTGTTGAAAGAGTTCCAAAATAAGCCGTGATAATATTTCTTCCGTCATCTCTTCTGGTTTCGTAAGAGAATTTTCAAGCCCCAGCATTCTAAACATTTGTTTAACAACAATGAAGTAGTAATTGTCAAAAGTTGATTTCAATTTTTCCTTTATTTCTAATTCTTGTTCTAAATGCGAAATTCTGGCATTCAATCTCTCTATTTCCTGACTTCGACAATGCGCCACCCTAAATTGTTTTCCAAAAATTTTCATCAAATAATTGAGTGATCGACTTATGTCTTTGGGTCAAGATCATCGTTT
>CAIYES010000325.1 GCA_903925275.1 uncultured Bacteroidales bacterium | reverse complement strand
CGCCATGGCGTGTCCCCACCGCATGGCGTGTCTGAACATATTGTTATGCCAAACCATGTTCATTTGATATTGGTGTTAAATGATATACGCAAATTCGCCTGTGATGGAGAAATGGTGGTTGACGGGATAAGGCTTGATGTGGGGCCATGCCATGGCATGGCCCTACGGGCAACCGATGATGGGATCGTAGGGACACGCCATGGCGTGTCCCCACCGGTCAACCTGTTCGGAAAACCAATTGTTGGTTCGGTTTCGATAATCATCAATCAATACAAAGCGTCAGTGAAACGATGGTGTTAAAAAAACGGTCATGAATATTTTCACAGGCAATCACGCTTTTATGATCATATTATCAGGAATGAAGAGTCCTATAATGACATTGTAAACTATATGAGAAATAATCCCAAATTATGGGAGAATGATAAATTTTATCTGAAATGATTGACAATTAGTCAATTCAGCATCGTATCAGACATAATATAAGTATACATGAAATACCCATAAGAAGAAAGTTCATGCAAACCGTGAAAGATAATTATGGGTATTCCATATGACCATTAAATAGAAATTATTAACATATGAATAGTATTGTCCGGTACAATTGTGATCAATCAAAAAAATATCCTTTAAAATGAAAACGACCAGCAGATTTATCGCAGTTTTTCTTCTCGCGGTTTCCATTTCAGCACAAGCACAGGTGGGGATCAACAGCACGGGAGCCAATGCCGACAACAGCGCCATGCTCGATGTGAGTGGAGCAAATAAGGGTTTGTTAATCCCGCGAATAGCGCTTACAGGGACGACTGATGTAACAACTGTTGTTTCCCCTGCCACAAGTTTATTGGTTTACAATACGGCAACAGTCAGCGATGTGACACCTGGTTTTTATTATTACAATGGCGCTGCATGGAAACGCATCGGCTCAGGAATTGAAACCGAAACCGACCCGTTTTTTACAGCCAACTTTAATTTAAGTGGCTCGTTAACGGAAGATTTCCTGAAATACGATGGAACAAAGTACGTGAAATTTACCCCCAACTTCACCGAAAGCAATTATCTTTTTAACTCCAAATACGGAGTAAAACTATTGGCACGAAATGATGCCCAAACCGATGTGGACTTTGTATTTTCGCCCAAAGGAAACGGCGCCATTTTAGCGCAGCAACCCGATGGAACGGCCACAGGCGGTAATATCAGGGGTCTAAAAGCAGTAGATTTGCAGATGATGAGAACTTCAGCTACGCAAGTAGCAAGTGGAAATCTTTCAATTGTAATTGGAGCCTATAATACCGCAAGTAACGTGTCTTCCACAGCAATTGGTAATAGAAATATCGCAAGTAATACTTCTTCCACAGCAATTGGATATCAAAATACCGCAAGTTCACTCGCCGCTACAGCCATTGGCCTTAATAATACGGCAAGTGAGCAGTATGCTACAGCCATTGGCTATGCAAATACTGCAAGTGGCGATAGATCTTTCGCATCAGGTTTTAATAATAACGCACAATCTTACGGTGAAACGGTGCTTGGTATATACGCCACAGTTGGTACAGGCAATACAAGCAATTTTGTATCAACTGACCGTCTTTTTGTAATTGGGAATGGTGATCCCATTTCAAATAGAAGTGATGCTCTGTTAATTCTAAAAAATGGAAATACAACCATTGGAGGCTCTCTTACCTTAAACGGAAATGGAACAGGAACAAGCCTAACACTGCCTGCAATACGTGGGACAAACGGAAATGTTCTTACCACCGACGGCATTGGCGGAACAAGCTGGACAACCCCTTACACAGGTTTGGCCAATTTCACTGAAAGCAATTATCTGTTCAACACCAAATACGGAGTAAAACTATTGGCACGAAACGATGCTCAAACCAATGTGGATTTTGTACTTTCATCCAAAGGAACCGGAGCCATCATAGCGCAGCAACCCGATGGTACTGCAACAGGCGGTAATGTCAGAGGTATTAATGCTGTTGATTTGCAGATGGCAAGAAGTTCAGCCACGCAGGTAGCAAGCGGAAATTATTCCTTTATAATTGGAGCTTTGAATACCGCAAGTCAAAACTATTCTACAGCGATTGGTATTTCTAATACTGCAAGCGGACATACTTCATTTGCAGTTGGTTCTTCTAACATAGCAAGTGGAACTTATTCTGCTGCAATTGGCTATGGAAATACTGCAAGCGGACAAGCTTCCTTTGCAGTAGGTTCTGGTAATACTGCAAGTGGAATTTATTCTGCTGCAATTGGCTTTGGAAATACAACAAGCGGACCAAGTTCCTTTTCTGCTGGTGTTAGTAATATTACAAGTGGTGATATTTCTTTCGCCTCAGGTTATAATAATACTGCGCAATCTTATGGTGAATCGGTGCTGGGCTTTTATGCAACAGTAGGTTCTGGAAATACAAGTAGTTTTGTTGCAACTGACCGTCTTTTTGTAATTGGTAATGGAACAAGTTCGGTTAAAAGTGATGCTTTCTCAATTCTAAAAAATGGAAATACTAACATTGGAGGCTCTCTTACCATCAATGGAAATGGAACAGGAACAAGCCTTACCCTTCCTGCAACAAGAGGTACAAGCGGAAATGTTCTTACAGCCGATGGCAGCGGCGGTACAAGCTGGACAACTCCTGCAGGTGGAACCGTTACCGGTGTTACCGGAACAGCTCCAATTGTTTCATCTGGTGGAAGCGCTCCAGCCATTTCAATCTCAGCGGCAACCACCAGTACGGCAGGAAGCATGAGCGCGGCGGATAAAACAAAATTGGATGGGTTACAGGCAGGCTGGAACTTGACCGGAAACTCAGGCACCACTCCCGGAACTAACTTTATTGGTACAACTGATAACAAGGCGCTTATTTTTAAGGTGAATAACATAAAAGCCGGAGAGTTAAATTCAAGTACTAATACCTCGTTTGGCTATAACACACTATCTTCAGCAGTTTTAACCGGTGTTTCTAATACAGCAATCGGAAGTTATGCATTATTATCCAACACAACTGGGTATAATAATACTGTAATTGGAGTTGATGCATTACACTCAATCACTATCGGTAACCTGAATACAGCCATTGGTTATGATGCAGGTGCAGAAATTCTTTCAATTCCGGTACCAATTCCCAATCAATCAAGTTCTATGTCGGTTTATGTTGGTGCTTCAACCAAACCCGAAGCTGATGGGAACATCAACGAAATCGTGATTGGCTATAGTGCAATCGGTGCCGGTAGCAATTCAGTTACCCTTGGTAATGCTGATATAACAACTACAGTATTGCGCGGGAATGTTCGCTATTACGGTACAACTTATGGAACCGGATATGTCGGAATACAGGCGCCGGCAATCGTGTCAAATCCCTATTCATTAACCTTGCCAGCCACTACTCCAGCAAGCAACGGGCAGGTTCTAAGCACAACAACGGCTGGTGTGATGAGCTGGGTTACTCCTGCATCCGGTACAGTAACAGGTGTTACCGGAACAGCTCCAATTGTTTCATCTGGTGGAAGCGCTCCAGCCATTTCAATCTCAGCGGCAACCACCAGTACGGCGGGAAGTATGAGCGCTGCGGATAAAACAAAACTCAATGCAATAACAGGCACAAACACTGGTGACCAAACCATCACCCTGATCGGTGATGTTACAGGTTCGGGTATGGGAAGTTTTGCTGCTACTATTTCTTCGGCATCAGTTACCAATGCCAAGATGGCAACTATGGCAGCCAATACTATCAAGGTGAACAACACGGCCTCGGCAACAGCACCAGTTGACCTTTCGCTTACAGCCAACACATTTCCTTCGCGCAAAAGCACAGGGAACATAACAGCTAACTCTGTCACTGATTTTGCTTTCGACATTCTGAATGATGCTGATGCAGCAACGGTGCGAACAACCATTGGCGCCGGTACGGGTAATGGCACAGTTACAGGGGTTGGCGGCACGGCTCCTATCGTTTCATCGGGCGGTGTGAGTCCGGTTATTTCAATAACAGCAGCCACCGCAAGCGTAGCAGGCAGCATGAGCGCTGCCGATAAAGCAGAATTAGATGCGGCAACCAATGCCAATACAGCGAGTACCATTGTTGCCCGCGATGCGTCAGGTAATTTTTCGGCAGGAACTATTACGGCTGCCTTAACAGGAAATGCAACCACCGCAACCACCTCAACAAATATTGCAGGAGGAGCAGTTGGGTCACTTCCTTACCAGACTGCTGCAAATGCTACAACTTTATTGGTCAAAGGAACAGCCGGCCAGGTATTGACAATGAATTCAGGTGCAACCGCTCCCCAATGGTCAACACCAACCACTGGCACGGTAACAGGTGTTACAGGAACAGCCCCCATTGTGTCATCCGGCGGAAGCGCTCCGGCCATTTCGATTTCTGCGGCCACTACAAGCGCTTCCGGAAGTATGAGTGCTGCTGATAAAACCAAACTGGATGCAATAACAGGCACAAACACCGGCGACCAAACCATCATCCTTACCGGCGATGTTATAGGGTCGGGTACTGGAAGTTTTCCTGCTGCCATTTCTGCAAGTTCTGTTACCAATCCAAAGATGGCAAATATGGCAGCAAACTCAATCAAGGTAAACAATGCAGGTTCAGCGGCAGCGCCAACCGACCTCACAATTCCTGCCAACGCATTTCCCGCCAGAAGAAGCGCAGGAAACCTGACCGTTAACGTTATCACCGATTTTGCTTTCGACATTCTGCATGATGCTGATGCAGCAACAGTAAGGACAACCATTGGAGCTGGTACTGGTAATGGCACCGTTACAACGGTCACTGGCACCGCCCCGATAAGTGTAGCCACCGGAACCACCACACCTGCCATTTCAATTTCGCCGGCTACCACAAGCGCTGCTGGAAGTATGAGTGCAGCAGATAAAACCAAGTTGGATGGATCTACCCATGTCATTGGCGACAGTTATGGCGGTGGCATTGTATTTTACGTCTATGATGGAGGGCAGCACGGACTGATTGCCGCCACATCCGACCAAAGCCCGGGAGGAATCAGATGGTATGGTGGTAGTAATACAAATACCCGCGCCAGGGCTGACGGTATTGGTGCCGGTTTGAAAAATACAGCAATCATCATTGCCAATCAGGGACCGGTTGATGGAAACGCATTTGCCGCAACCGTTTGCAACGAATATTCGGTAACTGTTGATGGTGTTACGTATGGCGACTGGTATCTGCCTTCAATATACGAATTGAATTTATTGTATACACAAAAAAGCATTGTTGGCGGCTTTTCTGGTGTAGTCTACTGGAGTTCGACCGAGAACACTGATAACACTGCCTGGTTCTGGCACTTCGGCACTGGCGGCCATCTTTTCACCGGCAAGAGCAACACATACAATGTGCGTGCTGTGCGGGCTTTTTAGCAATTCATCTTTTATAAAAACAAATTCTTAAAAGGAGGTTTTATGAAAATTCAAAAAATCAATCGATTCTGGCAAAGCGCAAATTTGTTCATTGCCCCGGTATTATTAGTCATTCTGATCTATTTTAGAGATACTATGACTTTTTATCAATTTCTTTTATGGCTTCATCTCCCTTTGTTAATGATTCATGAAATTGAGGAGTATGTTTTAGCCCCTTTAAGTTTTAAAGAATTTTTCAATTTAAAAACGCCTTTTGGTTCCGGAACCGACCGCAACTACCCGCTTGATGAAGGCTATGTGTTTCAGGTAAACATTATCATTGCATGGCCGATGGTCATCATCGGCGCTTTACTTTACAACGTTGCACCATGGGTTGGTTTTTCAATGATGTTGTTTGAATTAACGATAAACAATTTAATGCATACCATCATTTTTCAACCCGAGAAGCCTGTCTATAATCCCGGTTTGATCACAAATTGTGTTTTGTTGCTGCCGCTTGGTACGGTTACATTCCTTACAGCCCTTCCGTTCTTTCATTGGTACGATTGGGTTTTTTCCGTAGTGGCAGGTGCATTGATAGTCGGTTTATTGGCCTATAAAACGACCAGCCGCCAGAGCAAATTAAAACACCAATAGCATAATTCACATTTTATACAAACAAATGACAGCTGCATTGCCTGACAACAGCAACAAAGCGAAGCCTACATGCATGCTCAGGGTCAACAAGAACTTTGCCTATACACCCATGACACCTTACAAGCTGGGTGTCAGCCGTTCGACCAGTTACAAAAAATGTGGTCCGTCCGGTGCCGGGGGTAGGTAATGAGAACGGGCATAGACTCGAGTCGATCAGTTTGTGAATTACCCAAATTAACAATTTATCATGAAAAAAATTTCCGGTAAATTTATCACCCTTCCCCCGACACTTCTTGCAGTTGCTGCGCTCACCGGATTTCGTGAGATACCTCCGGCCAGGATCGAAACACATCCGAACATCCTGCTGATCATGGTGGATCAGATGCAGACCCCGCCCGAAGGATACGGACCCAATGAAGGGGCGGTACAGGATCTGAAAGAGATCATGGGCTTCCGTCCGCTTACCAACGGCAACTCCTACACCCAATTCTTTCCCGGCATGATCCGCCTGAGGCAGAATGCGGTTGTCCTAAAAAAGCACTATACCGCATCAGCTGCATCGGTTCCCAGCAGGTCGTGCATCATGACCGGTCAATATTCACCGGTCACCGGTGTAGAGCATACCGACGGACTGTTCAAATCACCCGATGATGTTCCTTTCCTTGATTCCATTGGCACGCCAACCATCGGCGACTGGTTCCGTGCAGCCGGTTATACCACCCATTATTTTGGGAAATGGCATGTATCGGAAGCCAAACCGCCCGATTACCTCGACCCCTGGGGATTCTCCGACTGGGAGAGTTCCTATCCCGAGCCTCACGGCGGTACCTCCGGCAACCTGGGGGTCTTTCGCGACATTGGGTTCACAGAAAATATCCTTGGCTACCTGAGTGAAGCGGGCACAGATACTTCAGGCATTCCCTGGCTTACCGTCGCCTCGCTTGTAAATCCCCATGACATCAGTGCCTGGCCGATCAACTGGCAGGCTCCCGGAGGCACCGGCGTGGTCGGCTGGCAGAGCTATCCACCGCCTCCACCCATCCCCGTGCAGGGAGCCCAGAGCCGGATTGATACCCTCACCTGGGTCAGCAACGGGGATACCATCACAAAGATCTTCAGGGCCGACCTGAACCCCGGCGGGTTCCCCAATGACAACAGCTACCTGTCGCCTACCTTTAACGAATCGCTCGACACGAAACCCTGGTGCCAGCGGGACTATGCATTAAAGTGGGGACTCGCTTGGGAAGCGAAATCGGATCTGCCCTTTGTCCAGAACAATATCAATCTACGTTCCCCGCACCCGTTCCAGCTCCAGGGTGCCAACGATTCTGCCTGGTCACTGAGTTACATCCGGTTTTACCACTATTGCGAATACCTTGCCGACCTTCAGATCCGGAGGATACTGCATTCCCTCGACTCCAACGGCCTCACGAACAACACCATCGTGGTTTTCCTGTCCGATCACGGGGATATGGTGACGGCACACGGCGGCATGATCCAGAAGTGGCACAACGCCTACGAAGAATCGATCCGGGTGCCCATGGTCATTTCTTCGCCGCTGGTCAATTCAAGCAGCACGGTGATGAGGGAGATCACCCAGCCCACCAGCTCCATCGACCTTGCACCAACCCTGCTGGGCCTCGCCGGGCTGGACCAGGCCGAAGTCCGTAACACGCTGCTGGGCCTTCACCAGCATTCACCGGTCAACCCCCTGGTGGGAGCCGACCTTTCGCCTTATATCATGGGGACAAGCTCCGGAACCATCATCGGGCCGGACGGGAACCCCCGGACCGGCGTTTTGTTCATGGGCAACGACAGGATCACAGACCTGGGGACCGTCAACCCCGGCAATGATAACATTGCCGCCTACAACTTGTTCCTTTCCCGGGTGGATTCAACAATCGGCCTGGGGGGGTATCCTTTGGTTCAGGGGACGGTACGCCAGCCCGGCAACATGACGGCATTCTGCACCGGTGACTGGAAACTTGTCCGGTACAAAGACCCGAACGGAACAGAGCAGGACCAGTGGGAGCTTTACAACCTTACGACCGACCCGCTTGAACTCGTAAACATCGATGATTATACGACCGGCAACGTCCGCACCGACGTGACCGTGCCCGGCATGACACAGGAGGAACTGAGGATAAAAAATGATTATCTGAAAAAGCAGCTTGCCTATGCTACCAGTGTCGCAGAAATTCCGCCTACGGCAAATCAATTCAAGCTATTTCAGAATCTGCCTAATCCTTTCAATATACAAACGACTATTCCCTTTTATATTCCGGAAACCGGACCGGTTCGGTTGGCACTCACCGATATGTCGGGGCAGGAGGTGCTGGTGCTGGTCAACAAGACCTTGCCGGCCGGTTCCTACAAATATGATGTTGATGCGAGCCTGCTGCCATCGGGCATTTACCTGATCACACTGAATTATAATTCGCAAAAGGCCGTGAAGAAAATGATAGTAATGAAATGAGATCGATACGTTATATTGCCGCGCTGCTGTTGATCCTGACGGGTGTATTGCATGCTCAGTCTGTTTTTACAGTGCAACAGGATGCTCATACCTTACCCTTGCTTGCTTTTGGGATTGTTTATTTTACCATTGGCATTATGCTGATGCGGGACATGAAAATTTCCGCTGCGTTGGGGATTATTTTTCCCCTTCTGGGAATAGGAACGGGATTTTTTGTGATCGGCTTACAGAATTGGACCACAATGCTCGGCATATTGTTTGCCATTGATGCCATTGTTGTACTCTGCTGTATTGTTTTGTTCATTAAAAAGACAAAGTGAACCATCGGTATATTGGGGATCAAGAGGAATTTCTGGGGGATTACGTTTGAAATTGAAATCGACTTGGTGAAAAAGAATCTGGAAAAATCACTTCAATCTTAGAACCCCGTAGGGGTGATATCTTTGTAGCAGGATAAAAACGAACCATTTCCAGAGCCCCATCGGGGCGACATGGTTTTTGAACCTGGCAAAGCATACCCGCTGCGTTTATCAAAAATTAAGAAGAATAATCTATTTCGCAGCTACGCTGCTCTGAGATTTACGCCCTGTTTTTACTACTACAAAGATTAGGCAGCTACGCTGCCAATGGGGATAAAGTGTAAAACCCTCAGATTTTTAACTTGATCATGATTGTCACTTTACCAAGGAATGGTTTAAAGCCCATTTTTTAACATTCGCAGGCAGACGTTTGTGCTGCAGTTCATTGGCCATGAAATCAAAGTAGGGTTCAGAGTGTTTATAAAACATTTTGAACCCGGGACAGAGATAGTTTAATCCCGGCTCTCCGTCGGGTGTTTTTACAATGCGATTTTTAGGACATTCCCCATTGCAGAGGTCAAGGAATTCACATTTCATGCAGTAAGCAGGCAGTTTGTCACGCTTGTTCTGCCCAAACCGTTGCTGAAACGGAGCGTTCATCAAGGTCTGCAATGATTTTTCGTTAATGTTGCCGAGTTTATATTCAGGGAAAACGAAATGATCACAGGCGAATACATCACCGTTATATTCCATAACCCCTGCATGGCCGCAAATTTTGGCGGAAA
This sequence comes from uncultured Bacteroidales bacterium, assembly GCA_903925275.1. Taxonomy (GTDB): domain Bacteria; phylum Bacteroidota; class Bacteroidia; order Bacteroidales; family FEN-979; genus CAIVAT01. The sequence goes on along the minus strand of CAIYES010000325.1, from coordinate 13,269 downwards.
CACAAACGGAGGGAGGTACACGCATCCAGTTTTCAAGAACACAATCGAAGGTGATCACGAAATAGTCGCCGACATCCTGACGAACCCATTCATCAAATATCCGGATCAGGAAATTCCCATAATCGATCGGGTCAACCGTCCAGTCTGTGACTTTAGCATTTTTTCCACTGGTAGCAGGCTGTATCCTCAGTTCACCCGGTTTCGCTGCTGGGTCAATCCACTCAACAACCGGTAGGAACTGCATATACCGGCTGCCGATATTTTTCAAAAAGCGGTAAACATCCTCCGGGTATTTGGAATTATAATCGTTAACCACCGAAAGGGTGTTGAATTCGGTTTTGTGTTTTACCAGTAATTCCAAACCGTTCATGCACTGCGTAAAACTACCCTTCCCGTTCCGGTATACCCTGTAATGATCATGGCAATGTTCGGGACCATCGATCGAAAGTCCGATAAGAAACTTATGATCCGTGAAAAAGCTGCACCACTCATCCGTCAGGGTTGTTCCGTTGGTTTGTAAAGAATTCTCAATCACCCTGCCTCCGCCATGTTTTTTTTGCAACTGAATAACCTTCCTGAAGAAATCCATTCCGCTCATGATCGGTTCGCCACCATGCCAGGCAAAAAGGACAACCGGATCCTGAGCGGAATAAATGGTCTGCGCAATATACGTTTCAAGGATTTTTTCGCTCATCACCCATTGATGCGGATCACGGGGATAGAGTTTTTCTTTTTCAAGATAATAGCAATAGGTGCAGTTCAGGTTACATACAGACCCGATGGGCTTGGCCATCAGGGAGAACGGGAGTTTCCTGGTAACAGTTATATCCATGGTATTAACAAAATTCGAAAGATTTTATGCGTTCCGTTTAAAAGGGTACCTGACAAAATTATACTATAATTTTCAGGTTTACACTCGTGTTTTGATATCCAGGATAATCGGTTACTAAAAATAATTAGAATTTCACCAATAAAGCCAATATGCCAAGGGCAATCAACACCATACCGGTAATCCCTTTCTCGTGATGCTCCAGGAAATCAGATTTAAAGGTTCTGGCGCCTTTCATGCCCCAATAAACAAGAATGAGCATGATCACCACGGTTGTGATCAGGTAGACGGCCGATACGATAAAAATCCCCATCCAGCCGATGGTGCCCGCCTGAAAATAGTAGGCTTCGATTTCAATACATGGCGTAAGGAACATAGCTACACTCAGTGATGTGAGTATTGCCACCCATCTTGATTTCGTTTTACCGACATCACTTATTACAGGTTTCATTTCATGATGGTGGTTATGATGGCGACGATCAACGATCAAATAGATCAGGCCTAACCCTACCAATATGACAGGGGCTATGGATTCGGATATAATCGCATAGCTGGAGGCGAGTTTATAGCCAATAAGACCAACCACCATTCCAATGATGATGGTGCTCAACGTATGAGCGAATCCGGTAATGATCGTTGCCCACAATGTTTGATTCAGTGTCCATTTTTCGGTTTTTCCAATGGCAATCAATGGCAGCCAGTGGTTGGGGATTAAAGCATGGATTGTGCTGAGAATTAGGCTTCCTATGAATATCTGATACATAATAACAAATCATTTTTCAACCAGAAAAAAAGTACCTCCGTTAACTTCACCATCCTCGATCAGCTTGAACAATCTCCGCCCGATCATTTACTCCAGCCAGTTTCAGATTTTTTTCAAGGAGCATCATAGAAAACCAATGTCCATTTTTCATTTAATAATCCTCCGGGATCAGAATAGGTCATTTTCCCCAATGAAACATTCATAGGGTGAATTTGACCATTTGTGAAGGTCAGGCAGGTTTGACCGGGACGAATATCTGCTGTTGTATGCTTTCATATGGTTTCAATGCCGGATTCTCCGAATACAACTCAAATCCGATAATTTCAGCAATCTCGTATCCTGACTGATCTATCCATTCATGCTTGAATGCAATCAGGCTTCTGAAAACCCCTTGTATCGTCCCTGTAAAAGAATAAGTGGCATATCTGCCTTCAGGAATGACCAAAGAACCTATTTCTTTTGGAAGAGAAACTCCATCCGGCAATGAGATGCATGCCCTGAACCTGCATTTCCCGTATTCAGTGAAGAATGGCATATCAAGCATAATGCCGATGTATTGTGTATCCTGCGTTATCAGCGCTCTGGGTTCGGCCCACCGGGTCAATGCTTTGAAAGTATTGACAATTGCATCTTCAGCACCCAGATGAGAATCCATAAAAGCTACTTTCAAAGAACGAATTGATTTAACCTCGATATTCATCCCGGAAGTCGACCCGTTATCTCCTTCTGTGGTTAAATTCATGCTCCAAAATTCGGAAGGTTGGATTTCAAATAATTTGCCTTTATGGGGATTCAATGTGCCAATCTTGCTGATTTCGTCATATGAAAGTTTTCGGAACCCCTCCGGTGTGATGCCATAATACTTTTTAAACGCCCGGATGAAGGTTGATGGGGCTGAAAATCCGGATTGGAAAGATGCGTCGTTAATACTCATTTCAGGGTATAATTTCAGATAATGAGCGATCCGCTCCAGCCGAAGCCGCATGATATATTGTTTCGGGGATTCTCCTACATAAAGAGAAAATATCCTTTGAAAATGGAATGGTGAAAAAAAGGCTATCGCTGAGAGCTTTTCAAGAGAAAGGTCTTCCATGAGATTCTCCTGAATATAGGCCAGTACCTTTCGGATTCTCGAATAGTATTCTTTTTCCTTTTGATTCTCAGGAGGGTGGTGCATTTTATGACATTAAAAACCAATATCTGAAATTGATACAAAGATAGTTTTACAGAACCGAACTTCTCTTGCATTTACCGGGATATTTATACTACAAGATAAAAGGTAGCTGCGAATTGTACGGTTTCCATTCATTTCCATACCTTTGGTTACTTTTATATTGACTATGAAGAAGAAGCTATCTGTTCTGGGCATCCTGTTTATGCTGGTGATAAAACACCCGCCAATGCCGGAATTTTCGTTGTTCCAGAAGAATTATATTGTTGAAGTTCGTTGTTTTTCATTGAAGAAAATTGCGCTGGAGTTCTTTATGAATTAATAGATAGAGTCCACTCCGTACGATACGCTGCCAATCAGTATTTTTGTTTTTTTGGCATGTTTCTTCTGTTATATCCTTTATTTTCAAAATGTTGTACTTCATCAATGATCATTTCCTCCAGAACTTTAATTTCTTTTGCATAGTCAATGGGCTTGTCATCATTTTGCTTGATCTCTTCAATTATTTCATAACTAAAATTTTCTGCGCCAAACTCCTTCCAGTCTTTTTGCAATTCACTGTTCGGATGGATTCCGATATCCAATTGTAGTTTTTGTGCATGCCATATAGCTATTAAATCCAAACTGCTTCCTATAAATATTTTGCCATTGACGTTGTTTTTAATCTGGAAAACACCCATTTTGAACTTCATCTGTTTATATTCCTCTTTTAATTCTTTGCGTGTCTTCATATTTTACTGTTAAATGAAAAAAGAATAATGTTGATTGAAAAGAACCACCAATCCAACCGATTAACCCCTATGTAGGTTGACCAGGATTGAAAGGAAGTTGCTCATAACTTGTAATTGCTTTCATTTCATTCCGAAAATAAACGGGAAAACAAAGATGACGACAACGCAATACAGGAAATATACCGGCAGATAACTGTAAATGATCTTCTCCAGCCGGTCGAGTGATTTTCCCTTGAAGCCGGCGAGGAAAAGATCAGGTATAATCAGCAGCAGATTTACTAAAACCAGGATATTGGAAATCAGCACAACGGTTCGGTTCGGGGTAAATCCATCCGACAACCGGGAAATAATAGCGGAAAGGGCAAAAAGATCAATGATGAGTGTTACGACGGCCAGAAGGAACAAAAGGATGACATTCAGTTTACGGATATTGGATTTGTCAAGTTCCGAGAGAGAAAATACAATGATCACCATCACGCCAAGCAACAACAGGTTGAAAATGATCAGGAACTCACGGTTTTTCGAAAGGTCGATGCCTGAAACGGTGATTGCAATCAGATAAACAATTGCTGAGATAAGTACCAGCGGGGTAAAAAATCGGGCAATGATGGGTGCAATTCTGCTGGTTATATCAGGATACAGGTCAATCAGCCAGGCTGCCACAACCGGCAAAACAATCAATCCGACAATCACGATATTTTGTGTATAAAACTTTTCTATTTCCATCCCGATGATGGCAAAGAGACTGATGGTCATGCCCGAAAGAATGGCTCCCGCAATGCATAACAATCCATACATGGTGGCCAGTTCCCCGTTATAGCGGATAAACGCTGAAACTTTCGATGTATTGGTATAGTTGAGCGAAACCCAGGCCAGTCCGAAAATGAACCACATGAACAGCGGAGCATGGATAAGTGCCAGCTTTGTGGTGTCGCAAAGCTGTTCGGGAAGCAGATTCATAAATGTTGTCAGGATAACTACCGGAAGGGCAAGCAACAGGATATTTTTGACACCGGTTATCCTGGATTTCAGGATAAACCAAACGGTAAGACCGGCAAAGGCGATTGTGGAGAGATTACGGAACCAGTAGTCTTCCATCGTCATATTGCTGAAAATGAGGTGGGCTTTAACCAGCAACGCAATCACAATTGAAAGGATCGTGACAATCCATAAATCGGTTTTTAGCAATTGATGTTCCTGACCGGCAGTCTCCTTTTTCAGTCTGATCTGCCAGAACCTGACCAGGTCGTTTTCAATTCCTGCTGAAGCTTCGGGAAAGTCAAGGGCAAAGCCGCTTTTATCTTTCCTGAACAACATTTCAAGTGCTTCGGGGTCGTTGATGCTTTGCGTGATTTGCTTTTTCATAGCTGTGGATTTAACTTTTCTGATAGATTAAACTCACAGGGAATCAAATAATTGTGAGAAAACAAAAAATTTCTTTTCAGCTCTAATCCTTCTTGTTGCGGGGAGCTCGCTGATAAACAACAAAGCATGCGACAGGAGACCATATTATCTGAAAATGATTGATTTAATTTAGGATATGGTGAATGGAAGTGAAAAATCCCGGCTATGAACTGAAAATTTTAGTGTGAATTATTATATTTGGGTAATACGTTTTTCTATTTTCTGTGTCTTGTCTGTATCCCTGGTCTGTTTCAAATGTCATACAAATATCATCAACCAAAAATAAAAAAAATGAAAACACTTGTACTCACCATTTTATTGATATTGGCATCTTTAAAAATTTATGCGCAGAATTACCAGATTAACTTTGCAGCTACAGGTGCGGTCACAACCGTTGATTCCGTAAAAGTTGAGAACCTGTCACAATGCACAAGCCTGATGCTTGCCGGGACAGACACATTGATCCTTTCAGCAACAGCCGGGATCAATGAAACCGGCATTGCACATGAGTTCAAGGTGAATATTTATCCGAATCCTTCACCCGGATTTTTTTCGGTTGAATTAGAAACAACTGCAGCAGGCAGCGTACAGATCGGGTTATTCGATATCTCCGGGAAGGTGGTCCTGCAACGAAGAGAATTTCTGCAGGAAGGAGTTCATCAATTCCGGCTAAGTGGCATTCATGGCGGGGTATACATCATGAAGGTTAAATCAGAGGATTTTCTTTATGCAACAAAACTGATCAGCAATGAAACAGCAAGGGGTTTCCCGGAGATAGAAAACAACGCCTCTACCTCCTGTTCAAATAAGCAACCTTTTTTGTCCCGGACTGGGGAAATCAACGGCGTTGGGAGTACCAGATCGATCATCCCCATGCTGTTCAATGCCGGGGATACTTTAAAACTGACCGGGAGATCGGCAAACTACAGGACCGTCAGCATGCTTTTCCCTGTCCAGAGTCAGACCGTTACCTTTCAATTTACCGGCTGCAGCGATGCCGACAGCAATCACTATGCTGTTGTGCAAATCGGTTCGCAATTATGGATGCAGGAAAACCTGAAAACCACCAGATACCGCGACGGGTCAGAAATACCCAATGTGCCTGACAGTGCCATGTGGGGAAGACTTTCAACGGGTGCCTATTGTGATTTCCACAACCTTCCGGCCGAAGGGGAATATTATGGCCGTCTGTACAATTACTTTGCTGTGGCTGATAGCCGGAATTTATGTCCCACAGGCTGGCATGTCCCTTCGCACAGTGAATGGAACGTCATGGAGAAGTTACTTGACAATACCGTTGATACAACGGCACTCGGCGGTACAGGCACGGAGATTGGAAGGATCCTGAAAGAAGGCTGCGAAACGCGTTGGGCTTACCTGGATTCGACATACGGAATAAATTCAGCCGGATTTACAGCGCTCTGCACGAACTTCAGGAATGCCTCCGGTGCCTGGAGCAAGGCTCCTGATAATAATCACGATGATTGCTTCTGGACTGCGACCTCCTACAATGCCAGTTCGGCATGGTTCAGGAGCCTGCGCTGGTGTTACAGCGATATTTACGCATTATTTCCCATGAAAAAAGCTGGTCATTCGGTGCGTTGCATAAAATATTAATAATCAACGGCTAACGTCTATCCCCGTCTGAACCAACTTTTTTTCCAGCGATTCCAGTCTCGATATCAGCATCTCCCGGTCTGTTGTCAGTGCATCTACCTGAGATTTAAGGTCAGAGATGGTTTTCTGATGCTCCTGAATGGCTTTGATCATGGGGGAGATTAACTGGCTGTAAGTAACTGTTTCGACCACCCCTTCTTTGTTGTAACTCACGAATGCGGGGTTGATCATTTCAACTTCTTCAGCAATCAGGCCATATTGTTTCTTTTTCTGTTCATCTGTTTTATAGGTAAAATTCACCGGCCTGAGTTTATAAAACCATTCGGAACTTTCCATATCGAGGATGTTTTCCTTGTAGCGGGCAGAGGAGGCTATGTAACCGATTTTTCCGTCCATATCGGCATAGAGATCCCTGGGAGTGCTGCCTACTGTTCCATCATAGGCTCCCATGCAATACAGGCTGGTAATGGCGTCGTTACCAAGCCTGACCTGGTTACTTACTGTGGCGATGGCACTATTTCCTATAACCGTAACATTTTCCAGATTCGCGGAAGCAATGTTGGCACTGTATCCAACCGCTGTATTGGCGCCCAAATCTCCGGTCTGGCTGTACAAAGCCCGATAACCAATCGCAACGCAGTTGTTGGCAACGGTACTAAAGCTCCCTGCCTGATGACCAACAAAAACATTATAATGGCCCGTAGTATTTGCTAACCCTGTCTCACAGCCGAAAAAGGTGTTCCGGTCAGTGTTGTTTACCAAGCCGGCCCGATAACCTACAATGGTATTATATCCTGCAGGAGATACAATGCCTCTGCCGGCACCATATCCAATGGCAATATTCCCGGTAGAGGATGTAAGCAATTCTAATGCCTGATATCCGGATGCAACATTATAACTTCCGCTGGTAATACTATTCAACGTGCTATTTCCGGTCGCAGAATTGCCTGTGCCTGTTAATGCCAGATTTCCGCAACTCTGACCCAGAAAAATGTTCGATGTTCCGTAATTATGAATGAATGGGTTTGCACCGGCATAGATAATACCGGTTGTGGAGGTAGTGGCTGGCAATCTCAGATTTCCAGTCAGTTCGAGTTGCTGGCTGGGGGATGCAGTCCCGATACCAAGACGGGAATTAACAGGGTCGAAATTTAGATTTGCGCTGCTGGTCAAACTGTTTGAGCCTGCCCAGTATGCAAGTCTGTAGACCGTTCCGGCACCGGTCAAAGATCCAACGGAGCTCCAGCTCAATACGCCGGTACCATCGGAGGTAAGCACCTGCCCGGCGGTGCCATCATCGGCCGGCAGGGAATATGTAATATCTGCAGCCTGGGCAACACCCTGAAAAATGGTATGCTGTACCGGGGAGGCGCCTCCTTCAAGAATGCCGAAAGTACCGTCGACAGTGAGCTTCTGGCCTGGAGTTGCAGTTCCGATTCCGATCTTTTTCGTGGCAAGGTTCCCGTAAAAAAGATCAGCTGCTCCAACCACGATTTGGTTACTTCCTGAGGAAGGCGGGTCAATATCATATCCGATGATAATGTTACCGGAACCCGAAGTAATCGCATTGCCTGCCTGATAACCTATCAGGATATTGTTGGATCCTGTTGACAATTGCAGACCCGACATATACCCGAAAAGGCAATTTCCGGAATAGGAATTTGACACGGCCCCCTGGCCGGCAGAGAAACCCAGGATCGCATTATAACTGCCTGTCTGGTTATAAAAGGCCGCTGACGGTCCTACTATCACATTTGCGCTGCCGGAAGTATTGCTGTATTGTGCGCCAGACCCAACGGCCGTATTACTTGAGCCGGTATTGGCTGAAAGTGCTGATGCCCCCAGCGCAAGGTTATCATATCCGGTCAGGTTTTCAGAAAGGGCGGCATATCCAATGGCGGTATTGTTATAGCCTGTTGTCGTCTTTGCCAATGCATTGTATCCAACAGAGGTGTTTTTTAAACCTGTGGTGAGGTCGTTTAATGCAAGATAGCCGAATCCTGTATTGTAACTGGCCTCGTAACTGTTTGCTCCTGCCATGGTAAAATTTCCGGCCATGATCCCTACAAATGTGTTTGATCCGTCATTTGCAGCAGGTTTGTAATCATGAATAAAGGGTGAAGTTCCTTTAAAAATGATCCCGGTGGTGCTGCTGGTTGTTGCCGGGAGGCTGAAGGAGCCGGTGATTTCAAGTTGCTGGCCGGGCGATGCAGTCCCGATACCAAGGCGGGAATTAACAGGGTCGAAATTTAGATTTGCGCTGCTGGTCATACTGTTTGAGCCAGCCCAGTAAGCAAGTCTGTAGGCCGTTCCGGCGCCGGTCAAAGATCCTACGGAGCTCCAGCTTAATACGCCGGTACCATCGGATGTAAGCACCTGCCCGGCGGTGCCGTCATCTGCCGGCAGGGTGTAGGTGATATCTGCCGGTTGCGTACCTCCCTGGAAAATGGTATGGTGAGTCGGGGAGGCGCCCCCCTCAAGAATGCCGAAAGTACCGTCCACTGTGAGCTTTTGCCCGGGAGTTGCAGTTCCGATTCCAATCCTTTTCGTTGCAATATCCCCGTAAAAAAGATCTGCGGCTCCCAGCACGATTTGATTGCTTCCTGTGGCCGACGGGGGGTCAATGTCATCTCCGATGATTATGTTACCGGAACCCGAAGTAATCGCATTGCCCGCCTGATAACCTATCAGGATATTATTGGATCCGGTTGACAATTGTTCACCCGACTTATACCCGAAAAGGCAATTTTTGGAAAATGAATTTAAGGCCACTCCAGAGCCGGCCGAATATCCCAGCGCCGCGTTGCGATAGCCTGTCTGGTTATAAATACCCGCCATCTGTCCAACAAACACGTTTGAATGGCCAGTAGTATTGTTTGCAAGTGCTACGCAACCAATAGCCGTATTACCTGAAGCGGTATTATTAGAAAGCGTGCCACTCCCTATGGCCGTATTGTAATTGCCGGTAAGGTTAGCAGAAAGGGTATTGAATCCCACCGCAGTATTATCAGTTCCGCCTGTAGTCAAGGCCATTGAAGTCGATCCAACGGCTGTATTCTGATTCCCGTTGGCTAAACCATTCAGAACCATATACCCTAACGCGGTATTGTTACTCGCGTCGTAACTGTTTGGTCCCGTCATGGCAAAATTTCCGGCAAGGATTCCGACAAATGTGTTTTGCCCGGGTTTTCCTGCAGGTTTAAAATCATGAATGAAGGGTGAAGTTCCTTTAAAAATGATCCCGGTGGTGCTGCTGGTTGTTGCAGGGAGGCTAAAGGAGCCGGTGATTTCAAGTTGCTGGCCGGGAGTTGCGGTTCCGATTCCGATCCTTTTCGTTGCAAGGTTCCCGTAAAAAAGATCTGCTGCTCCCAGCACGATTTGGTCATTTCCTGAAGTGGGCGGGTCAATATCATATCCGATGATAATGTTTTTGGAACCCGAAGTAATCGTATTGCCTGCCTGATAACCTATCAGGATATTGTTGGATCCGGTTGACAATTGTTCACCCGACTTATACCCGAAAAGGCAATTTCCGGAAAATGAATTTAAGGAGACTCCGGAGCCGGCCGAATATCCCAGCGCCGAGTTGTAACTGCCTGTCTGGTTATAAGCACCTGCCTCCTTTCCAACAAACACGTTTGAATTGCCAGTGGTATTTTTTGCAAGTGCATAGCAACCAATAGCCGTATTATCTGAAGCGGTATTATTTGAAAGTGTGCCACTCCCTATTGCCGTATTGTAACTGCCGGCAAGGTTACTATAAAGAGTAATGAATCCCACCGCAGTGTTCTCACGTGCGGTTGTAGCCAGGGCCATTGAAGTTGATCCAACGGCAGTGTTCCGGTTTCCGGACATTAAACCATTCAGAACCATATGCCCTAATGCGGTATTGTTACTCCCGTCATCACTTGTATTGCCCGTCATAGTAAAATTTCCGGCCAGGGTTCCGACAAATGTATTTTGCCCGGTTTTTCCCAGGGGTTTAAAATCATGAATAAAGGGTGAAGTTCCTTTAAAAATGATCCCGGTGGTGCTGTTGATTGTTGCCGGGAGGCTGAAGGAGCTTGTAATTTCAAGTTGCTGCACCGGAGTAGCTATACCGATGCCTAATCTGCCATTGGTGTTATCCCAGAAAAAATTGCTGTTCCCGCCCTGCGATCCTGGCCCGGTCCAGAAAGAAACCTGGCCGCTATTTCCGGAACCGGTAAGGTTAGAACCACCCAGCCATAACCAGGTTGATCCGTTGAAATAATAAAACCCCGATGAGCCATCGGTTTGATATACAATTAAGCCAGTGGCAGGAGCTGTAATAATTGTCCGCTGGGCTGCGGTCATACGGGGGGTCAGTAACCCTTTCAACGTCGACTTGATATCGAGCATGGCGCTGGCGTCAGGCGGAGTTCCGTTGATACTGATGCCGACTTGGGCAATGGATGGTAAAGAGATCGTCAAAAGGATGAGGACCAGTGAAATTTGTTTTTTCATGGACAGGAAGGTTAGGTATATATCAGCAGTAAAATAGCAATTGCCTCCAAAGAAAGCGGAAACGCCTTCAGAACCGGACAAACTCCGGCATTGATCTTAAACCAAAATAACCTGTCTTATAAAACAAATACATACTTCACACATTTTTGTACACAAAACCAAATCCTGCTCACCTATGCCATTCTCAGTGCAAACATAGTATGCGATATTACAATAACAGTAACTATTCACCTCCTACAAATGTAATGCATTTATTTGGGAAAGAGAATGCAAAAATGAATTGGTGATATGAAGTTCATCCTATTCTTTCCAGACTTCAGCGGCGCCCAGAACTCCTGCAGAAGCAATATTTGAAGATAACTCCGGATTACTTGAAAGTGGTTGATTTTATTGATGGACCAGTTGGATCATCTTAACGTCTGATAAAAATATCTGAAAATGATGTATTTTTGCTTGAACAAGAAGAAAAATGACAAAAGAGGAAGTCATACAATTCTGGTTGGAATCCCCGGATAAAGACTTTCAGACAATGAACATCTTTATTTGCTGCAACTGACCTGGAATTTCGATACCCGAATTGAGCCACATCCATTTGATGCAAGTGACTTCTCTTTGAATCCGGCTATCAAAGAAATTCTCCGCACGGGAATTGAAATTTCTGTTTGATTTACAAGCTATAAATACAACTACAATTTACTTCTGAATAATTATGTTTGAAATTATTGGTAGTATCCTCCTGGGTCTGGGATTAATGTTTACAGGGGTACAGTTACTCTCCTCAGGACTTAAACGATTGGGCAGCAGGCGATTTCGAAAAATTGCCACACGGTTTGTATCTTCCCGTGTAAAGGCACTGCTTTTTGGAGTGGGATCAGGGGTGATTATGCAAAGCACCTCTGCTGCCCTGATGATCATAGCCAGTCTGGTCACTGCCGGACTACTCAATGTTTCTCAGGCTATTGCCATCCTTACCGGATTCAGTGTCGGGAACACCATACTACTGTTCTTTGTTACCCTGCACATTGAAGTTGCGGTGACCTTCATTGTCGGGGTATGTGGAATAGCGCTTTATTTCTCTAAGCGTGATAAATACCGAAATGCTTTCCTGATCGGGATGGGTTTGGGATTGATTTTCTTCGGGATTGAAATTATGACTGCCGGAGTAAAACCATTAAGTCACGAAACATGGTTTACCGGGGCAATGACCTTTAGTATCAATTATCCCTTTCTTTCGATTTTCGCGGGAGTCCTGCTGGGGTTCATCGCCCAGTCATCGACTGCCGTAGCACTCGTGGCAATAGGATTGGCAAAAGCAAATATTCTCACGGGTCCGCAAACTTTTTTGTTCATGTATGGTGCAGCGATAGGATCAACCTTGTTCAAGGCGATGCTGGGCCAGGGGTTTCGTGGGATATCACAGCAGCTTGTCCGGTTTGTTAACTTGTTCAATATTTTCGGGGCGACCTTTTTTATTCTGCTTTACTACATTGAGATTTATCTTCATGTTCCATTGGTGATTGCACTGCTGGAATACCTCACCCCCAGTTTAGAAAATCAAGCATCCCTTGCATTCCTTCTTTTCAACCTGACATCGGCAGTTTTTTTCACTGCCATCAACAAACCTTTGACAGGTTGGCTGGCAAGGAACTCTCCGCCATCAGAGGCAGAAGGTCTTTCCAAACCCAAATATCTGTTGGATTTTAAGCCTGTTGATCCTGAGTCCGGGTTAGAACTGATCCGCCTGGAGCAAGCCCGTGAGCTTGAACAGATCGCTGCTATGTTTTCAACTGCCAGAGAAAACTATGACGGAACAAACCTTGCTTCCCGTTTCGAGGCTTTTACTTCTCTTTCACAGGAAATAACATCAGCCTGTGAAACGGTTGCCTCAATGCCAATGCACCCCCTGACGGCCAAAGATCATGCCTATTATCAGACACGGCAAACAATTATCGGTCAAATTGCTGAAAGTGTTACTGCCGGAGTAACCACCATCATAAATACCCGAAAAAATCCTGTACTTGAAAGACTATCAACGTCATGTATGGAGTCATTAGACTTCTTAATAACACTTGCCGTAGACACCCAGGAATCAAATACGATCGGGGATATAAAAATATTCAAAAATCTCAGTTCCGGGAACAGTCCTTCGATGGAAGCAGTCCGTAAAGCCTATATTAACAGTGATGCACTGATTTTGGCCAAGGATAAGGGGAGTATGTTGGATCTAACGATCATGACAGAAAAAATAATCTGGCTCCTCAATCGGCTG
>CAIYES010000324.1 GCA_903925275.1 uncultured Bacteroidales bacterium | reverse complement strand
GTGAGATTATGAGCAACTATGGCTACAGCATCCCTTTTGTCTTCAAAGCAGGGCCAGACGGAGACTCCACCTGGTGCCGGTCATATTCCTGGTTTATGGGAGCAGCCATCTATTCGGCCGATACCATCCTGAACGGCGACCTGTATGTATGCGGGATTGAACACAATACCGACGGCAATACCATGGTCATGCGGCTGAATTCCTCCGGCGATACGGTGTGGACCAGGGTCCAGACGGCTCCGCTAAGCCAGTATTTCAACAGTATCCGGTCAACCGGCGACGGTGGGGCCATTGCCTGCGGGAGTAACAGCAATACCTCCAATTCCAGCAAGGTATATCTCACGAAATATTCGGGATCGGGGGCCATATCCTGGCAGAAGAAGATCGGCAATTATAAGAACTCCTATGGACTTTCAGTTGAACCGGCCTATGATAACGGCTACATCCTCTGCGGACAGGTACAGGAAACCGCCACTTCAGGCCAGCATGCTTTGCTGATCAAAACAGATGCAAATGGAAATTTTGCCGGGATCGAAAATCATATAGCCGAAAAGGGTTGTTATTTCTACCCGAACCCGGCATCTGATATCACAACCCTCAGTCTTGCCAACAACTTAAACAACAACACGGTTATGATCCTGTTGTATGACCTGTTTGGGCGGGAAGTAAAAACTTTACCGGCAATGCAGGGCCTGAAGGGATATACTTTGGATGTAAATGATTTACCTGATGGGATATACCTGGCTGTTATTGAAACGGATGGGAGGGTGATTGGACGTGCTAAACTCGTCAAACATCTATAATTTGGCTGACTGTCAATGAGAAAATAATATTTTATCATGATGAAAAAGTTTGTTTATTGTTTGGCTTTAGTGGTTATCGGAACGGTATGTTCTGCCCAATCATACTTTAATAAGCGATTTGAATATAATCAGCCAGGATGGTGGGATGGTGCATCAGCAATTTGTCAACTGGAAGGCAGCTACGTCTTAGGTGGAGCTTATCAATATTACTGTCCGCATTGTGTTGGGTTTTATAAAATGGATTTTCAGGGGAACAAGATAATTTCTAAAACCTATTGCGATGACACTACGGAATATTATTTGGGTGGTGGAGGTTCAATTGCCGAGTTAAGTTCTGATAGTATACTTGCAGTTGGGCAATCAAGCATTTTGACTGGGACATGGTATCATGATCGGGGTATTCTCTTTTTTTTGAATAATGATTTGGATACCTTGTCGACAAAACAATATGGCGAAACTTCCGAACCTTACGACACCGGTTTTCTTTTTAACCAGTTGACAATTGATCCTTTAAAGAATATCATTGTCACCGGAAGTCAATACTCTAATGCAACCAATGGCAGGACAAGCATATTACTTGTGAAAACCGACCGGAAAGGGAATCTCAACTGGAAGCGACACTATGGTTCAGGCCTTAACTATGACGGGCGCAGTGTAATGTGTACTGCTGACGGTGGGTATGCAATCGGAGGTTATGCCTTTGATCTACCTCTCCCACCGTATTATTCTGGCGATCCTGTTTTGGTTAAGACCGATAGTGCAGGAATCCAGCAATGGCTGTTGAATTTGGGCGGTCCAATGCAAGATACGCCAGCTATGATATGTAATTCAACTGATGGAAACATCGTTGTCGGAACCAGTTTTTGTGATTCAATGCCCGGCGGAGGCCCGTCTGCGGAAGGGAATGCATACCGGAGGATAAATATTATTAAAGTTGACAATAGTGGCAATATCATCTGGAATAAAAAATATGGGGTTAGCCAAATGTTTAATGAGCTCACAAACATCCGTGAGGCCAGTGATGGGAGTTTAATTGCTTGTGGAATTACAACAAGGTTATTTCCTGCAAGCTATGATTACGCTGGGTGGATGATGAAAACCTCTCAAGATGGGGATCTTTTGTGGTACCGGCAATATGTTGTTTGTAATGGGCATGCTTCCTGGAACTGGTTGTGTGATGTAATTCAAACCGAAGATAAGGGATTTATTTCTGGCGGAATTGTTTATGTTCACGCCCCTGATACGGGATCAACCGACGGTTGGGTTCTGAAAGTTGACAGCTTGGGGTGCGAAAATCCTTCTTATTGCTGGGTAGGAATGCAACCGGAGACAAAAGTGTCAGATGAAATGGAGATTAAAATATCACCCAATCCTGCAGAAAAGCATGCAACAATCAGCATTTTAAACAATATTCAGGCATTACCGGTCATTCTAAAGTTATATGACCTTTTTGGCAAAGTGGTGAAGACTGTCCGGTTAACCAATAGCCTGACGGAGTATACTCTGGATATATCCGAATTGCCCGACGGGATATACCTGGCCACCATTGAATCTGATGGGAGGGTGATTGGACGGGCAAAACTTGTCAAACATCAATAACCGGGCAACCATTTTGTATTATGTCGTATCTTTACTTTGTAAATATCTGCTCCACGAATGTTCCGATATGGAATTATTTTCATTCTGTTATATGCTGCCCTTGCCTGCCAGGCATCCGGAAAGCAATCTTTTTCCCAATCCCGGAATGGTTTTATAGAAAACAAAGGCCAGATCATAGACCAAAACAATAATCCTAATCCTGCTGTTCTGTTTCTCCTGAATACTCCTGGGATGAATGTCCAGCTCAGGCGGGGAGGGTTTAGTTATGATCTCTACCGAATATCGAATGTCGAACATCGAATGTCGAATATCGAAGTTTCGCGTTCCGCGATGGATGACAGGCACCCTGATTCAACGCTCATTACATTTCACAGGATTGATATTGATCTGCAGAACTCAAACCCAAATCCTGTCATCGAGACTTCTGTTCCTGCCGCAGATTATCTGAATTTTTACACAACAGGAACTCCCACAGGGGGAGTGACGGGTGTTAAGTCGTTTGGTACTATTACGTATAAAAATGTCTATCCAGGTATCGATCTTCAGTTTATTACCGGGAATGACAGGCTTTTTGAATATAATTTCATTGTTCGGCCGGGCGGGGACATTGATGCTATAAGGTTGAAGGTGGCAGGGCCTGAAAAAATAAAACACAACAAGGATGGAATACAATTGAAAACCAGCCTTGGTCTGGTTGAAGAAACGATCCCGCTTTGCTATTACAGTTTGAACAATAGCCAGGTTCCCGTTAAAGGAAGATTCAGGAAAATTTCTGACCAGGTTTTTGGATTTTCCTTGGACCAAATAATCCCGCCTGAAGCTGTTCTGCTGATCGATCCCGTTCCTACGCGGAAATGGGGAACCTATTACGGTGGCGATTATACAACAGAGACATTTTATACTCCCTGTACCACTGATGGGGCTGGAAATATTATTGTAGCAGGAGGTACTACTTCAGGGTTCAACATTGCCACTTCAGGGGCCTACCTGCAAACGTTACAAGGCAATGAGGATGCATTTCTTGTTAAATTTTCTCCTGATGGTCAGAGGCTTTGGGCAACTTATTATGGCGGTAGTAATAATGACTGGGCAACAAGTTGTATCGCGGATCGTGATAACAATATCATTTTTGGAGGCTGTACAGGGTCATCAAACAATATTGCCTCACCAGGCGCCTACCAGAATGTTCTCCATGCTCTCAGTGATGGTATGCTGGTAAAATTCACTCCCGGCGGTCAACGGCTGTGGGGCACATACTATGGTGGAAATGAGACCTTCCCTCAAACTGAAGAAATAACTTCCTGTGCGGTTGATACAAACAGAAATATTTATTTTGCCGGATATACGAATGCTCCTGATTATATATCATCCCCCGGGGCGCATCAGCCAAATATCGGAGGATCGAGGGACGATTTCCTTGTAAAATTTACGGCTGACGGGCAACGTTCCTGGGGAACATACTATGGCGGTACCAATTCTGACCAGGATGCCTCCTGTTCAACAAGTAAATCTGGATTCGTTTACTTATCAGGGAATACTGCTTCACCAAATAATATAGCCACGCCCGGGTCTTTCATTCCAAACCTGCCCGGTTCCGGAGTGTCCTCTTTTCTCGCCACTTTCAATCCCGATGGACAAAGGCTTTGGGGAACCTACTATGGATCGTTCAGTTGGATACATGGCTGTGTGGCGGATACAGGAAGCAACGTCTATATTTTTGGGTTTACCGGGGATGCAACAGGGATTTCGACGCCGGGAGTATTCCAGGAAAACCTGAATCTGACCGATAACGGCTTTCTTACCAAATTCAGTTCAACCG
>CAIYES010000323.1 GCA_903925275.1 uncultured Bacteroidales bacterium | reverse complement strand
CAACATAAATGTTCTGTCCATTAAAATCAATTTTGTTACTTTGTGTTTGCATAAGGCTGGTTTTTTATGGTTTATAGTTTGGTACCTTAAAACTAATAAATTTCCAGTCTTATGCTTCATTTTGCAAACATAGGGTCTCCCCTTCAAGGGGAGGGGATGGGGTGGGGTCATTTGGGTTAATACCTCGCTACTCTGCGGCGAGGTGATTCAATCTCCCAACATGTAATGCATTACCACAAACAAATCTGAAATCTCTTCAGGATCGGCTCCATTTGTTTTTTGCCCGAAGTTAAATGATACCGGAGCAAACACATTCATCTCCTGCAGGCTCACACCCGTAGCGGTTTCCGGTAAGGTCGTCTCAATGGTTTCCGGCAAGATGGCCTCCATCATATTTGAATATGTTGCGCTTGCATGGAATTGAATCACCTTTGAAATGATAGCCTTGTCGTTGGCGGAAAAAATCATTTCATACGCTCCGGTACGGGGCGCGTTCATCAATAGTTCAATTTTCGTAACCTTTATATCTCTCTCTTTTGTGAAGAAAGGAAAATGTTCCTTCTGCAATGTCATTGACAATATCTGGTCCGATCCTGTTACCGGCGGGAATAAAAATTTATGCCACTCCGACGAAAACTCATGCTTCATGCTGAACATCCGTTTCAGTTCAAGGCCATTTGGTGGTAAACTGTTTTTGATCAAATCCCTGAGATCACGTGAAACGTTTTGTTTGAAATTAGCCGCAGTTGACTCTTTTGCCGTATACCGCATGGTCATAATTACATCGCTGATGGTGTTGTAATCAAACATCCTGAAGTCCTGATCGGTACTCAATTCCAGTTGCCATTCGCTGATAACACCGCAACCTTCAAAGGGCAGGTATCTTTCATCGTGGAAGTTCAGTTCAAACCCTCCGGAATCATTTTGGGCGTTGCTGGTAGCGATAGAATACTGTGGCGTATTGATATAACGGAAACGGTTGTCATTCGCATAGTCCAGGCATAAATATTTGCCTGATGCCGGGTCCATATTTGAGTTTATCCGGATGGTGTGATTCAACAAACGAAGTGTGGCATTGATAGTAGTATAAGGACCGGCAATGCAGGGTATACTTACTGCGATTGATTTTATCCTGCGGAAGTAATGTCCCTGAAAATCCAGATCAAACATCGCTTCAGGAATAACGAAAAAGCTTGTACCTTTTTCACGTAAATCTAGAATGACCTGTGGATTTAACAACATCAACGACACATGTTTTGTCAGTTCCAGTTCACGGACATTCTTGTCATAGTACGAACTTTCCATCCTGCGTAAATCGTACTGCAGTTTCTCCGCACTGAGCAATCCCTTCTTCAAACTGTCCCAGTACCCGAATTGGATAAATGAAGTATTGTTATACTCCCCTAATTCATACTGGTAACATTTCTCGGCTTTCTTTGCCAGGTTATATGCGAGTTGATAGCTTTGGAAATATACGGTTGATAACTGACCGATCATCCAGTCGTACAGTTGCTGATTGGTGAATTTGCTGCGCATAAACTCATCGTCTTCTCTGTTGTTCTCAATCTGCAATTTCTGGTTTTCCAGCTCCATCCCTGCAATCGCCAGTTTAATTTCACCGGAAATGATCTGTTTATCCAATTGCTTTAATTCCACAAAGGCAGAATCGGTCTGAAAGTTCCAATCGTCGCCTCTTCGTTCATAACCCCCTTTGAGGCCCGCCATGGTGCCCTGTGCGTTGTTGAGGGCTGCAAAAATTCCAACGCCTGTGCTTATGGCATTCATTAATGCACCAAGATTGTCTCCTCCCCAGGTTGCACCCATTGAAGTAGGAACTCCGACTTTTAAATTCGGAATGGCAGCAAGCACGCCGCCAATGGTACTTAATGCTCCCTGGATCTTTGAAAACCTCATCCCTTGTTGGATACTGTCCAATTGCTGTTTCTCAAAATCATTCAGATCCTGGCGTGAGCTATAATAGTCATATTTCAACTGGACGATCTCCTTCGACCGGATAAGGCTTTCCAACTGTTTTTTTGCATCATCCACCTGTTGCTCCTTGATGAACAGAACCGCATCCAGCAACTTTTGCTCATGGGCTGAACGCAATAGAGCAAACGCCTCGGCATCGCGTTTTTCCAGGGCCTGTAATAATGCTGCACCAAGGTTTTTTACTTCGTTTGCAAATTCGATCGCTTTTAACAGGATGAAACTAAACCGGTAATTGGGCAAGGCTGCCTGCATATCACCGAGTATGCTGTTCAGATTCATCCCGGCGGCGGCTGCACGTACCAGCATTGCAGGATCAATGGGGGGCTCGAACAACGGCAAAGTCCGGGTGATCCCTTCTATGTTCATGCTGTGGCGGATTTTGAACAACCGGTCGGCCACGGTGTCCCAGTATTTCAGCAGGTTATCGTTGGCCGGTACACAGAAGAAAAACATCTGGCCAAGGGCACTGCTGCTACCTGAACTTATTCCTGCTGATGGCGTTGCTGATGGAGCTATAAGAGTTTCGATATTCACCATTGCATTGGAGAAAGAATCAAGATTGTCTTTGATCAATTCAAAGGAAGCATCTCCATGTTTTGCGCGGGGAGGAATCTGCCGTGGGCGTTCCCCGAGGATTTTTGCAGCCTGGATATAGAGATTTGTGGCTTCGTTGATGGCCTCGATGGTGTCGCGCTGAAACAGGTTATCGCCCCAGGCGATCAGATTATCGAGGTATTTCATCACCACATTTTTCATGTAGGCGATTTGGCGCATCCGGGCGATGACATGGGGTTTAAAAGGATCTTTTGTCCATTTTTCCACCTGTGAATCCAATTCGGATCTGTTTTCCAGCAGATCGTTCAGGGTTTCGATTTTTGTTCCGGCTTCTTCATAAAATGGCCTGAATTGCCAGAAACGCTCCTTGCCTCCGCCTTCACTGGTTGACGGATTAAAAATGTAATGAAACCATTTGCGGGCTTCTTCAAAACGCTGGTCGTCCTTCAACCGGCATGCAATGAGCATCGGAACATGGAAAAAAAGTTCCCAGTTGTACTGTGAATAGGTACTGCCATAACTGAAATCAACCTCATCCGTTGGGGAAGTATTTGCAACAAGATCTGTGGGAACATAGTTTGTTTTAAACTGAATCGAATCACCCTGCGTTTGCAGCTCCCTTTTCAAAAGACCATCAATGCCCAGTTTATACAGCTCTTTGATGAAAGTTTTGATATGTGCGTGATAAAATGTGGAGAAGGTAAAACAGTCTTTCACCTGAGTCGTGGTCGGGGTTGAAGATTCGAGATAGATGAACTGGTCAGAATTTATTCCCGGGACGATCAGCAGATTTAAGAAGACCAGATTCTGTATGGTATGCTCAACATAAAAAGTATTCTTTTTATCCTGGAAAAAGAAATCGCTGTATGGCGGTTCATGTTCGTTTGAAGGGACGACGATTCTGAATATTCCTTCTCCTGTCCTGCCAAGGATCAGTTTCTCAAATCCAAGAGGATACCATTGTCGGCTAATGGAATTCAAGCCCTGGGATTCAATTTTCAAAGGAGGATTCTCTGTGACAGCCTCAAGCATTTGGAAAGTCTGGGCTGCTTCCCCAATGACCTGCCTTACAGGAACCATATTCCCGGATCCGGTAATTGGCGGTATCGTGAGCGTAGTGGGTGAGGGATCATTGTTTGTATTATTGAAAACAAATGCATTATTACCATCGAAAATTAATTTTGCACCGCCATGGATTGTTCCATCCAGTTGCAGCATAAGTTTATCAGGGAAGATTCTGGCTGAAAGCCAGCATCCGCTTCGAGCCATCTCAAGATCAGCACTGTTGTTAAAGGAAAGGGTTGTTATGAAACTCTTCGACAACCTCTTGGCCGTCCAGCTCTTTTTCCTGAACTCGCTCCAGGCCACCTGCACCTTCCATTTTCTGTCAGGTGCCGTATAGGTACTTTGGGCATTGATTGAAGAACTGACCTCGTCCGTCTCCTGGGTAAAGAAAAGCCAGAAAAGACATAATTTCCTGTTGAATATTACCGGAACCAGATGATCCCCGTCCACATCAATTTCCAGCTTGTTCCAGGCTGACCATTCTTTGTGTTCAAGTGTACGGTGAAAATATTTATGCGGATTGGATGGGGTGCGGGCAAATACATGAACGATATCGGTATTGTCTTCCTCTTTCTGGTGAAATAATCCAACCACCTCCAGCCTTGCTACCTCATCCAGCTTTTCAAGGTATATATGGAATGCATCTTCGATATTTTCATTTGTCAGCTCATTTTGTTTTAATTGTGTCTCCAGTTCTTTGAAGAAAGGTGATTTGTCATCCCGTAATTCAGGTTCCAGCCAGTTTTCGGGATATAAAAATATCTTGCGATTGGCCTCCCATACACGGTATAGTTTGCGCCACTTATTCCATTCTTCCACCTGATCACCCGACAACATTAATGGTTCGGCAGCGGGATCTGAATTTGGGTGTTCGAGATTCATCAATACCCTGTCGACAAAAAGCTGTACGCTGCAAATAGCCTGTTTGATGCGCGAGGTCATGCTTATGGGTTTCATTTCCACATCGATCAAAAGGTATTCATACAGTTCATCACTGTTTTTCCATCGTTCATTGCTTCCCAAATCGGCATGAGCAATAACATAAGCAACCAATGCTTCCCGCTGTTTTTCGCGCAATTCATCCCGGAGCGGTTTTGCCAGTTTCAGCCACTGTGCTTCGTCATACTTTGCCCTTGCTGCATTCTTCAGGGCATTGGAAACCCGGCTGTCGGGATCGGTACCAATGGCATCGTGAATCATTGAAACATCAAGCCCTATTTTGTTGACCATCGACATGCATTTTTTTATCTGCAGGATGATATCACCATTCACAAATCCTGCAGGAAAACTGACATTCAGGATACCTGGCTTATTGTCGTGGCCATTTCCCACAAGTTCTTCAATGGTGTGCCTGTCCCACAAAGTACGGGCAACCAGTCCATCGATCCACTTTGTTTTATCAGGGGTGTTGATCGCATGAAGAATCAGTTCAAAAAATCCGGGTGAGCCGGCGGGCATCAGGTCGCGTGCCCTGATCAGGCTGATAAGGGTTTCAAAACGGACAAAATCGCCGGTTGCCGCCTCCACCGGAAGTTTTGCAAGGTCGGTACAATTCATGGCCGCACAATACGCCAGAATGGTTTCAAGATCTGCGTCGCTGAGTTTTAGTCTATTGATAACTGTGGCAATTTTGTCGAGCCTGATATAGTTTTTGAACAACGCCGGCACTGAAACCAGGTTTGCACCGGTGTCAGTCGTTTTTATCAGCGAATAATTTCTGATTAGTTCATGCTTTGGAACAGACGTTGATCCTTGGGTTTTGCTGAAGGATACAAACACCGGTTCGAATTCAAATGGCTTCAGCGGATTGGTACGATCGATGTGGGTTTTGAGAAAATCAGTTTGGAAAAAAATATCGCTGCGAAAGTCCTCCACAACATATTTCCCGGGGTGCTGAATCCCCATCAAATATTTATTTAACAACAGGTCACAGGCAATGAGACTGATGTGCAGCTTTTCGGAAAATTTCCGGACAAGGAGATCCCGCTGTTCCTGCGCAGTGGCCGTTTCGATGGTGCGCAAAGCAGCACGCAACTCCGAAAGAAAACTACTGATGTCGGAATCAGCCGGTATTGTTGAAGGTTCTGCCGGTAGCTGATGATTCAGCAGGTAGTTAAGCTGATCAATGCTGAAGCCGCTGGACTTAATTGTATCGGCCATACCCAAAAAACGATACAATGAATCAGGTGAGGAAAAAGGATCTTTGCCGGCATTTATCAGGTTTTTCAGTGAAAGGAAGTCTTTCACTTTTAATTTCAGCTTTCTGGAAAGCAAAACGTTTCTGTAGAGGAAACTCAGGTTGGTGATTGACAGGGCCGTCTTTGTTCCCTTCAACGCAATGAATTCTTCGTTGCTGATCTGCAATGCAGCCTGAATGGTGGCCGCATGTTCATCAAGGGTTCCCGGGAGGGTTAAAGGATGTGCAAATTCAGTATCTACAGGTCTTATGACAGATTTGTTACAGAAAAGTTTTTCAAAAAGGGATATGGTGGCAGCATTGTTTCCCATGGAATAATCGGGATACGAAACAGTGCTGATGGTACTCCAGCATGTCAGTATTTGTTCAACCGGAAGATTGAGCTGTTTCAATAAATAGTCGGTTTGAAAGATCTTCGTGAGGTCGGTTTTGTTCAGTTTGATACTTTTGGTAAAGGTGAGGTTGAATGCGGTTGCCGCCATGTCCAGTTCGTACATGCTCCATCCCAGTTTCCTCCATAACCTGAGAAACCGGTGGATTTTCTGCAGATGCAGCGTTGTCACACCCGATAAGGCAAGGTTATTCAAGGCACAACAGTCATGATCGTTATTTCTGGAAACTATACCAATGGCACGCACTTCATTGCCCCGGGGATCCGTTCCATTTACGGGGTTGATGGTATTGCAAAGTAAAAGCGATAACATATCCTGATAGGTAATTCTGGTTTGTTGCAGGAATACGTCAATCCGGCTGGTGAGTGCAGATTTCCATGAACCACCGGCAATTTTTCCGGATGAATCCACCGGATCGATCAGCGGCGTATAACCTTTGGATTTATTAAACCCGTAAAAATTCCACAAACCGGTGTCGTGTGAAAGGTCGCCAGCCGATTCTCCTGAAAGGATTTTTCCTTCCTGACCCGAAATCTTCAACCGTTCTGAATGGATGTTGAATTCATTAAAGGCATCCTCCTTCGATCCGGCAAAAAACATCGTCATGAGCTGGTGTTTCTCTGCCCCAAGATGCGCAAGGTAAATCCGTGATTCTTCCAGTGGCAGGTTGAAGGGAAGCACACCCGGATAAACAGCATTTTTTAATTCAGCATATGCTTCGTCGTTGATATGCTCAGGATTGGCAGCCAGTTCATTTGCCTGCCAGGTAGTTTGACAGGAACCAGGTAATGTAACCGGCGTGTTTTTATGGGAGAGCACCGACTTTTCAAGAAGTTCATTCACCAAATCAATATACGGTATGGGCCGGTTGGTATTTTCACAGGTCAGATTGATATGAACCAGGTCAGGTCTTCGGCGGATAAGTTCATGATAAACAGCTGGTGTCCGGGATTGCAGGAATTTCAGGATATCCGTAAAATATGCTGCCGGGCTGTAAACGGATGTGCATTCATCGCACCGGCAGGTATCAAGCGTGCCGAACAGGGTGCTCAGCGTCGGGTCAGCTATATTGAGGGGAGTGCTTCCGGTACCAAAGGCAATATTCGGGTGTGTCATGGCCCAGATCATGGCCGAATTCATATAGTGCTTTTCAGCCTGTTTGTAGACTTTGCGCGCGGCTTCATCCGATCCGAAGACCGATGTATGAGAAATGACAAAATCTTTCTCCGGAATCCGTACTATCTGATAAGCATTGTCCAATCCTTTGTTCTTCAAAGCAATTTTCGCATTGAAATCGCTGGTATAGGCAGATAAGCGTTGGGCCGACTGCAGGTCGCTGACCAATTGATTGACATTACCGATACCATCAAAATTAAACGGGGTGGCGCTCTCTGTTAACATTGATATCGTAGGAGTTCCCGTAATATCGAAAGAAGGGTTGTTCTTGAAAAATTTCACCATATCGTCCTGGGCTGCAAAGGCGATCTGTCCGGGTTTTTGTTTTGCCAGCTTGCCGAAGAAGGACTGGGTAGGAAAATTCACTTCCAGCCTCTGTGTCATTTGAGCTGCATATTTTTCGACCCGATCTTTTTCAGTTGTTCCACTGATGCAAGAAGGTACGACTGATTTCTTTTTCCTTTTCGACAAATCATTTACGAAGGTTACCCAGTCGCTGCTGTTCATGGCAGCCAGATCGTGAAGGATATTTCCGGATTCGTTGTGTTTTTTGAATAATTCTGTGATCATCTCCGGCTGGTTTCCCGAAATCACGCCAAGTTTCAGTGCTGTTTGGATGCTACCCGCACTCGCCGGGTCTCCTGTAATGGCAGGCAGCTTTTCCCAGAATTCCTGCACAGGTCCATCATGTGTTAAATAAGCCGTCAATACTTTTTTCTGCATCTTTTTATTCTTCACAGCAGTGCATACAAGCTGAGTGAATGAAGCATCCGTTTTTGCCGGTGCTTCAGCAAGCGCTTTGCGAACGACATGGTCATTCCATTGTGCCACTATTTTATCAGCCCTGGCTGCTGTGTCATCTGAAATTAAGTTCGCGTTAGCTGCCTGTATCAAGGCTTCTTTAATTTCAGCGCCCTTTTTTGCAAAAAGATTTTCCGCATCGGTGGGGAATCCCTGTTTGAACAGGCCGTAAAACGCCTCTGCAGGAATTTTTGTTTCTGCCTCCATCTCTTTTGAACGCAACCAGTGAAAAGTGTCGGTGGTGTCAACACCGGTTTGGGTTGCCACGAATTGTATATCTTCTGCGCTTATTGGTTTTTTATCAATGGCCGTAGTCAGTTGCAGAAAATAGCTATTCAGCAGGGGTTCTCTCAGGGTGAAGGTGGATTTTCCTTTGTATTTTGAATCACTTACGGTTAATTCCCGGATAACAGCCGGTCCGGGATTGAAAAGTTGATCCGAAGATGCGAGCGGTTTCCCTTCACTGTCAACCACCTCTAAAACATAAGCGGCTTTACCTGGCAAAGCATCAAGGGTTAATTCGTAATTTCCCTTGGAATTGGTGACCACATCTGCCAGCCATTTTTTGCCGCGCAGCAATGGCTCGCTTAATACGACTTTTATTTTTGGAATGGGATTGCCACTGGTGCTGATCACCTGACCGCTGAAAACGATTTTGTCTTTTTGATTGCCGAAGGGTGGGGTTGATACTTTCATATGGATGGGATTTTTAACTATTTCTATTGGTTATGTATTTATACCGTATCGGGTGTTCTTGTTTTTTTTCGAAAGACAGTTGATGTGCCTGGTAACAGGTTAATAGAGCCAAATCCCCTACCAAACACAACTGTTTCTGTCTCAACTTGTAAGTGTTCGATCATCTGGGAGTTCTGTGAAAATTAAAAATGCCTGATGAGCTGTCCCCCAGCCCTGTCCGATTCATATTGTGACGAGTTAATGATGAAAATGGTGGAGGGGCGCCGGTTGTAATGTTAAAAACTTCGGCGGCGGCGTTGGATCGTGTACTCCTGTCATGTATCATTTGTAATTGACCAACCCGTGGTGATAATCTCGTTATATATGCCTCTCCGAGTGAATTAACAAGATCCATCGCGTATCCACTTGCTTGTACATGCTCGAAGTAACTACTCGACATTGGATCTTGACCTATGAATCCTATCCCAACGCCCAAATTGTTAAATTTGAGAGATAAGACCTGAGCACCCGTTACTCGTCTGTCCTCAATGAGGCCGGTATATTCAGGTGGAATAGGCAGCTGAAGTGCCGAATTAGGATTCATGGGTTGTTGGGATCGTGGAAAAGGCGCATGGACCACAGGACCAGCTCTGCGGGTTTCTTCTGTTTCAATTTGGCTTCTTTCAGCGCGTTGAGCTTCATCGTGAACAAATGTCTGTACTAAATATATATCCGTTGCATTCAGCAGTCTGAGAGACTCGATTGAAAAAACCGGTATGGTGAGAAAAGAATAGTTGGTATTGTTTCCTGTTTCTTCAGATGCTGGTTGGACCGGAGCAGGATGAGATTGCCCGGTTGGAGATTGCTGTGGCGGTGTTGGTGGAATTGGTGTTGGTTGATGCTGCCTCCTTACTCTGACGCTTTGTGGTACCGGGGCTGGAGGAGCTTCATCCTGTGGATCTGAATAAGCAATACACGGCATTTCGCAACTCATTCCACTCTCTTCGTCAATCATTCCACATGCATCTGTCCCTGAAGCATCATAAAAACGAATAGGATTGCCATTGACATAGGCATAGAAATTCATTCCGCCTTCTATCCCGGTCGGATCCGGGTTCAGCCACCGGCCCAGCCAGGGCAGATAGTACCTGGCGCTGTGGTATTCCATGCCGGTTTCCTCGTCGCGTTCCATCCCGGTATACCGGTACCGTTTTGCAGCCGCTTTGACGGTTGCATTTTTTGCCTGGTAGGTGGTGGTGCCAAAGGGATGGTATTCTTCGTAACTGATCACCTGTGCCGAGCCATCCAGTTCAAGCGCGGCAGAGCCAAGATGGTTGTGCAGTTGGTACCGGGTCAACCTGGTTCCAATGCTGCCGGACGGATCGGGAAAAGGATCGCTGTTTTTTATGACCGTTTCCACCATGACAAACCGGTGTCCTTCGTCCATCAGGCTCAATGATTCCCTTTCAAAGCTGATAGTTCCAGCCCGGTAAGTTCTGTAGGTTTCGTATCCTTCAAGATAGATCCGTTCTTCTTTTTTCGTCGCTACGGATCCGGAAAGTGCAGCATTTTCGGTTATTTTCCGGATGCGCTGACCTTCCCCGTCGTATTGGTAATAAGTCGTTTCGGGAGTATTATCGCCGGTGCATCGTTGCCGGGAGGTTCGTACGACCTCTTCTTTAAAATTCCATCCGATCTTTTCAAGATGAGGCAGTTCTTCCAGGAATCCATGTTTTTCGTGGTGCCGGTAGTTGGTATAGTTCGCCGGATTGCCGTTATCGCCAATGGATGTTGATTTCAGGCGGTTACGGGTGGTTTCATATTCGTAATTCCTGGTCCAGCTTCCGCCTGCTGCAATATGTTTCATCTGCATCAAATTGCCAACCGGATCATATTGATACTTTTCTGTATAATTCCTGACGGACATCGGTTCGCCGGGGTTGAGGTGGTGCAAATAGGGAGCATCGTTCCAATTGTCGCATTCACCGAAATTCAAGGCCGCATTGTTTTCCCTTCCTGTGGCTTCCGTTAGCCGGTAAAGCGCATCATAGGTATATTCTGAAATTCCTGCAATTTTCTGGTTGGCGAAAAACGTAACCGGGATATTCCTGTCTTCAATGTGGGTGATGTTTCCGACAGGATCGTAGGTATAATGCCAGTCCTGCAGCACATCACTGTTTTTCCTTTCAGTTATCAGCCGGATTAACCGGAAGGTCTCCCTGTCATAATAAAACCGGGTGCTGACATCATTGCCATAGATAATATTGGTGCGTTGTCCTCTTTCGTTGTAAGCAATTTCCTGAATGTAACCAGTGGAAGTTGATGAATGATCAGGATTTACATGGGTTACGGTTTCGAAATTGAGCAACCCGGTTTTATTGTAGGATGGGATAATAATGCTGCGATCAGGTGCGGTTTGCCTGGTGATCCGTCCCAAAGCATCGGTTTCGGTAGTAAAAGTAAATTCATCGTTTTCAAGATCGGTCCCGGGGGCCGCATTGATCCAGTTGACAACCGATTTATAATCTTTGAAAAGCCGGCGTGTAACCGATGTTGGCTGACCTTTAAAATCATATTCCGGGGTAAACACAGCACCTCCCGTATCGTAATGTTGAAAAGCTTTTCCAAGGATATTTTGCTTCTGCAACGTTGTTTCATTGCTTCTGCCTGATTCAAGAAGGCTGTCGCCATAGATAATCCGGTCAAAAATATGATCCAGCGCAACCGTGCCATCTCCTCCAATCACTTTACTGAAGGCAGGGCGATGCAACGCATCATAAGAATACTGAAATTCATGATCACGCTCATCCCACGTGCGAAGAGGGTTCCCGAGAATATTTATAAGTTTCCACCGCTGCCCTGCATCCATGCTGCACTGGTATACCAGGTTGCCGAGCATGTCATATTTGTATTGTATCACGGTGTTGCCCCTCATGCCATTTTCGACAGTTTCGCGGGCATCCGTTACCCTGAGCAGATTTCCCTCTGCATCAATTATTGTTTTGGTATGATCGTATTCATCTTCATTGGTTGCAATATTCCTGTTTTGCACGATGGATAAAACCGGCCGGCCCATTGAATCGAAGTGCATCACCATGGGGGTGCTGGCATGTTTGCCGGCTTTTTCGGCTGCTTTTTGTTCCAGGCCGGGGTCTTTGCCTTCGGCTTTAAGCAAATCATCGATCAACCGTTTTGTCCGGTTGGTATACCAGGAAGAATCAAGGATGGTATCGCTGGCATCGAAGATGGTTTGTTTCCACGAATCAAATTCAACTTTCGAAAAAGTACCATCGGGCAATTCGGTTTTTACCAGACGTCCCGGTGCATCATAGAACATGATGGGCGTCACACCAGTTTCCACAAGTTCTTTCAGGTCTTCGTAATGGTGCGTTACTGAAAACCAGGGTTCATATTGTTTTACTGCGTTTCCTTTGTTGTTCAGGATGGTTTTGCCATTCCCCAGCCACCGGAGTTGCCGGCAGCCGGCCGATGAAGTATCCGTATCGGTGATGGAATATGTGTTATCAGCGTTAATAGTGACATTTTTGGCCATGCCGGATTCTGCCTGCACTTTTTTCATAACCACCTGACCAACTCCGTTTGAATACTCATAACCCAGTTGAACAGGAGATTGATTATCCACACAGTAATGCGCTTCACGAAGAATGGAGACAATTACGGCCGGCTTCCCGGAAATTTTATACCCGTCAAAATCATACACAAACCGCGAAGTGGCATGCTGGAGCAATTGTTTGGCCATGTTGGATAATGCATCGGAGTCGGTTAAACCATCAGCCCGGCAGGGAAGAGTGAAAAAATCACGGACCAGCTCTCTTTCTTCATCATCCGAATACTCGTTTATTCCGGCGAGGTCGTCGGCTTCATCGCCTTTCCCGGATACCGCCGTTGCCTTTACCAATCCCAGTTCATCGGAAATCGTCTCTGACAGGTTCCCGTTGATATCTTTCATCCGTTGGGCAGCAAGCGTTCTGAAGTTAAATTTATCGACCCTGGTTGTATTTCCAAAAACATCTTCCGTTTCTTCAATAAAAAGGAAATATGATCCATAATAACGCACTTTGGTACCAGTTTCACAGGGATCAATATAGGCGACGGGAGCGTAAAATCTGTTCCTGGCATCGATGACGGTTTCCCCGTTTTCAATGAACAAGGTCTTACCCGAAGGAACCCACCAATTCCCATCTTCAAGGTTGTACTCATCTTTACCATGGATGAATTTCCCTTCCACCATCACAAGGGTATTTGCTTTGGCACCAAAGATGTCATTGAGCAACTCCGGCGTATAGGCCATCTGATAATTTTCATACGGTAAGGCCAGTGATTCCAACTGATGCAGTGGCAGAGCCTCCGTCAAATTGTTCCGGTAATAGGTACTTCTGAGGTGCTCAATCAACCTTTTTTGTGCTTTCCCCGGAATCAATGGTTTTTCAATTTCGTGGTAAAAGGCTGTCGTTGAATTGGCGTCGGAAAGGATATCTTCAAAATCCCCGGGCGTAAAATAAAGGTTCGCTTTTGTAACGCCTTTTAATTCGTATGTTTTTGTTTCAGCGGGTAATCTCAGGCGATAAATATCATCACCCGAGATATCATTTGTAAAACAGTTTTGGGTAAAAAGGATGACTGTTTTTTGCTGCGCCTCCCGGGTTTCAGCGGGGACGGAGGTATTTGCAACCATTCTCGGATAAACTACACGTGCAGATTCAACCACATTGCCGTATTCATCCAGTTTTATGTTAAGTTGATGGGCAATCCTGGGGTCATCGAAGTTTCTTTCATAGCTGTAGTTGATGGCTTCACTTTCTTTCACAACAAATATGGCATTGCTGTTTTTGCCTTTGGGTTGAAGCAATTCAATTACACAGTTATGTACAGAAACAGTATAAGGGGTCAGGTGTTTTTTTACCTCTTGAGGTGTTGCACCCAGGAGGATGGCATCATCTGCAAAAACCTCGGAACGCAGGGTTACGCCTTTGCAGGCTCTCAGCGCTTCACGCCATTCCTGTGTACTTAATTGATCAATCACCGATTGGTCCAGCCCGGGAGCGGCCATGATCCTTGCATCGGGCAGCGGAAATTCATGATGGGTAACTGCAATCCCCTGGCGGCACATCTCTTCATACCAGTATTCATCGGCAAACTGATGAAGGATCTTTTCCCGGTTGAGAAAAGCACCGGTATGCGACCATGTTTTGGTGACAACAGGCTCCTGGTGTATCTCTTTTTCGACAATGTTGGCCGAGTTGCCTTGTATCCAGTGCTCAAAATGTTCGCTATCGGTTTGCTCTGTCATGCCAAAGCCGCGGAATTCACGCTCGGCGTGATCATAATAGCCATGATGGTATTTGTACAGGGTGATAAACCGGGTTCCGGAGATTTCATCCCTTGTCTCTACTTTTGAAACACAATGAACCGGGAAATGAAGCTTTGTGATCCATGGGTTGCCGGCCAGTTTATCCTCGAGATAGAACTTTGTGGAGGGGGTGTATTCAAATGCAGCCTCTTTGCCTAAATTGTTTTTGTACGAGACCATGATGTGCGGTTTCCGGCTGTTCATCAGATCAACGTACCGGAGTTGAGTGCCGGCATCTTTGGATAAACCGCACGACCATACAAGGCAGGCTGTTCCATTGCCCAATAAATCAGTCACGGTAATTTTTGACTGGTCATGAATATCCGGAAATGCTTTGATTTCAAATGGTTTTGAGCAAAACGAGTTGCCGCTCAAATTCATCCAGCAGGTGAATTTATTTTTGCCGAGGTACATCACATCGGTCGTACCTGATCCATCAACGTCAGCCAACAGTAAAAAGGAAGGATTGAATTTGCCGGGGTGATCAAACCATGGCGCATTGTCCATGGCAACTTTGGCACCGAATTTTCCATACCCGAGATTGGGCCAGTAACACACTTCTCCATTCCGGATACGAACGATGTCCGTTAAGCCGTCGCCTGACATATCAGCCAGAAAAATGCTTTGAGTTGCATCTGCAAAAACCACGGATGGTCCGGCCTCTTCATCAAACGGCTTTGTTGTTTGTTGAGCCTGTGAAAAACCTTCCCGACCCGCTGAAGGATACCAGGTAAAAACAGAATCTTCTGAAATTAACACTTCCGGTTTGCCATCTCCGTTGAGGTCAAGCATTCGGGTATAAGCATCGCCGAAATTAATGTTGGGCATGTTTTGGAAGTTTCTGAATCCCTGCCATTCACTGGCATCGTCCAATTCAAAAAATCCAATAGGTTCTGTGTCGAGGCTCACCAGTTGTTTGCCCCCGTCTCCGTCTAAATCTGTAAGTTGAAGCTGACGGCCCAGTCCAACAAAAGAAGGTTTGGGCGTAATCAGTTTCGTCTGGTTGAAATTTCCATCACCCAGGTTATGCTTGTAATACCAGCCATTCGCCTGTTCGGTTAAAATGCCTGGCAGGCCTTCATTAAATAAATCGGTAAATTGATAGAGTTGCTCATCGAGTCCGGCGGGAGCATGAATCATTGAATCCGTGGAAATTGCTTTTATATCCGTGTTCCAGTCAGGTTTTTGGTATTGAAATTCAATGGCCGGAAGGCTTTTATGCGTATATGTCCCGTTTGCCAGCTTAATATATCCATACATTGTGATGGATTTCAGGAATGTAAAATTTTGTTGGGATGAGGTATCGTATTCAAAATTGACCGATTTTACCAACCCTTCATATTCGTTGGCACCAGTAAAATGATGAAAAAGCAAAACCCGTTTACACAGCCGGGTAGTTCTGATTTCAAATCCTGCTCTGTAATCAGAGAAAGCATCTTTTCTGAAATCCCAATCTTTAATCCGGGTTTCAGGGTCAGCCTGATCATATTCCCCGTAATCAAAAACGGTTGAAAACAAATAGTCCTTTTCAGCCGGGAAAGAATCACCCATTCCGTTGTATGGGGTTTTATTGCCATAAAGGACTTTCTCCGGATAAATATTGACATACGTGATATTCCCGTTTGCCTTCCTGTTCCTGTTATGGATCAGAGAGGCAGCAAAACCAGCATGATCTTCTTTCCTATAAATGTAATGTGAACAATTGCCTTTATCGTCAAAAACAAATTCCGGGCGCCATTCAAATATTTTTGCATGGTCGTTGGGATCTGCAATCACTGCGTTGGGGGTCCATCCGAAAAGTGTGGTAAGATTTTCTTTGGTGATGATCCGCCATTTAATAATTCCGGTAGTTTTTTCCGTCCAGCGTTCAATGCGTGAAAATAATCCTTCAATGCGTGGACGGTAAAATCGTATGATGAAAGATCCGTCGGGTGAATCTTTTTCTTTAATGAGATAATCACCAGCTGAATCAATGGAAAAACTTCCATTAGGTTCCCTGTTAAATTCCGGAACGAGGTCATCTGCCTCAGAAAAAAGAAAGGTGTCCGACGCTTCAGCATCCTGGTATTGGGGCAGACCGGTATCTGTTTTTCGTTTGATGGAAGATAAATCCAGGTTCCAGCCTAAACCAAAAATGTTGTTTCCGGCGCCGGAATTATAGGCCAGGGATAGTGAAGGAGACGCACCTCTTGCCGGAGAAAAAGGAAGAGTAATGGAAAATGATGCCGTGCCATTCACTGCATTTACCGAAAATTTTTCATCAATGCCTTTAATTGCTCCGCCACCTTTGGGTAACGAAACGGATGGAATTTCAATGGCATTGGATTTGGTTTTTCCTCCGTCGGTTCTGAGAAACTGTGATCCGGGTGAGTTATTTCCTGATAGATCTTTCATCCTTTGCGTAATTGTAAAATTAAACAACAACAAACAGGAACAGGAAGATGGCTTTGGGAAACAGGAAGATGCAGATATCACTATCGCAAACGAAACAAGTCGTTCAATGCATCATAAAACATCACCACAATGAGGCAACGTCAATCAGATCGTCAGGAAAGAATTAGTAGATTAAGAAGTTTTTTCAGGTTAGCCAGTTTAAGGTGATACGTTAAAAAAGTCATCCAAAAAACATCTTTTAAAAAATAAAAGTAAGAATTCTTTTAAGAAAACAACAATTCGTTGATAAATTTTCTGGGTGATTTTATTGCTTCCCCGGAATTTTTTTCAACACAATAGGCGAATTGTCCGACAGATAGGAAATATAAAAGTCCGAGAACAATACGGCCGAATCCGCTGAAACCAATCTCAATATTTCCGCTGAAACAATTCTCATCTCTTCATCACCCGGGATTGAACCTCTGACATCAAGAAAATGTCGAATCGCACGTGCATTGGCCGTTACAAAAATTTTTGTCTCAGTCGCATTTGGCAAAACACTTCTTGCTGCTGAATATTTCAAGCGCTTAATCTCTTTTTTCTCTGCAGCACTTAAGGTAGTATTTTCATTTTCCAATTGATCAAGCAAGGCTAATAATTCGGTGTACGCCTCTTTGGACTTATTTGTAATTTGTTTCCATTTTTCACTCAGAAAACCATGCTTCATAATGATATTAGGTTCAACCATACAAGTCATGGATGCATTAAAATACTGTTGCGATAACTGGCTGAAAGCAAAACCCACCCGGTGTCTTACCAACTGGTGTGTAAACCCGCGACTGACGCCGGTAATGATAAAAGACCAATTTACGTGTTCCAATACACTCTCATGCCCCATATCAATCAAATTCTCAATGTATTCACTATTGGTACGGTTTGATTGTAAATTACCGAAAGACATGTAACAAAGACGTCCGGCCAATTCAACCGTTTCGTTTGCCCCCGACGTGTTTTCGGTTCGTCGCCAAAATAAAGCTTCATCTTTTAAAAACGCAATGATTTCTTTTTCATTAATACCCGGTGTACTTATTTTATATATTTTCATTTTTTGTCAACTTTAATGGCATCTAATTTTGTAGTTATTTTCTTTAATGAATCGACTTCATTTTTCAGTTTATGATATTCATAATCTTTTTTAATGGATTGAATTTCTATTTTAATATCATTAATTTTCCCTGAGCTGTTATAATTGAATAAATATCCAATTACAGTAATGATGGCGACGAATAGCGTACCAATCAGCCCATTGATCACTGCAAACCTGTTGACAGTCCTTTTTACAATTGAGTTAGCCCGTTTATCAACGTCAAGAAAATCTTTGGAAAGGGCTTTAATTGGTTTAGCCACAGAAGGGGGGGATGGGAATATCGAGCCGGGTCTCCGATCTTTGTAGTTCTTCACGACATTCTCATCCAATTCGAAAAAGAGGAAAGTTCCGACAAGATCGTTCTTTTTAATCGGGTAATCCTGTTTCCCGACATTAATTAAAACAAATTTAATTTTACCTTGCCAACCCGGATCAATATGGCCGAGGTTGACCATTAAAATGCCTATTTGGGAAAGTGCATCGGGCGGATAGCCAAAAGCACTGATGTTGGAGGGTATATTTAATACTTCGGAAGATGTTATGATTACCGTCTGGCCGGCGCTTAAACAATAATATTCCAGAGGCTTTGCTTCTTCCGTCGGAATATAAATTTCTCCCACATGTAAATCCAGCGATGAAGGTTGAACGGGTGAATCTTTCGAATACCATATAGGATCATGCGCTGTAAGATTACAATACGGTTCAGGCAAGCCTTCACTTATTAGTTGCTTGGCTAATAATTTATCAACCAAATCAAAATCTCTTAATTGCTTCATATTGGGATTTTTAGAAGTGTTTGATCACAATTGTACCAGACAATACTATGCAGGTATACTTTATATTATGTCTGATATGATGCTAAACAGAATAATTATTACTCATTTCATATAAAATTTATCATTCTCCCATAATTTAGGATTATTTCTCATATAGTTTACAATGTTATTATAGGACTCTTCATTCCTGATAATATGATCATAAAAGCGTGATTGCCAGTGAAAATATTCATGACCGTTTTTATTACACCATCGTTT
>CAIYES010000322.1 GCA_903925275.1 uncultured Bacteroidales bacterium | reverse complement strand
TGCAGGAACTCCAGCAGGTTTTCCAATAAAATCTATCGTTGTGGATATTAAAGAATTTGGTTTTACAGCAATAGTAAGTTTATCAGCCCTAAGTGCTTTGAATAAAAAATATTGATTATTATCAGTATATCCAACTTCAGCTGAATGTGATATTGGAACTTTTCCTGCTGTTAATTTATTGGTTGACCATTCAGCTTGGAATAGATTGCAAAGAATATCATCAAAGTCACCTCTACGATAATTGAATTTTAATGCTCCAGCATTTTTACTCATTCCAGGTCTTACATCACCACCCATCCTATCTGGACGTAATGTGTTGTCCGTCAGTGTTGTGTGATTTACCTGAAGAGTATTTGATTCAATTGGCAACTCAAACATTGTTGGTGTTGTTGGAGTTACTCCCCAATCAATTTCTCTTACAAATTGAGTTACTGATTGAGAACCTGCCGTTGGAATTATAACTGTCATACTGTGTCTCCGTTATGAAAATGATAAGTAATAAACTGATACTGGAATCCTGTAATTTACAACATCAACCTTACCTTTATGTAATGATGCTTTCAATATTCTTACTTTTACCTTACTTTGAGTTAAAAGTAAACCATGATAAAAATGATCTCTTATTTTTTGGGCCATAGCCATCCCTAATCCCCGACCAGTTTTTGTTTGAGTTACAACAGTTATCTGATAAACTCCAGATTCATTGCCTTTAGCATTCAATCCAAGAGTTGTATAAGTTGTTTCAGAAGGTAAAAGTGTTGCCTCTAAAGAAATTCCAGTTTCTGATAATTCAACAATAGTATTATCATATTGTACAGTATCTGGTAATCCAGTCAATACTCCAAGTCTTATGTCTAATGCTTTCGCTATTTCAGAGTAATCAGCCATCAGATATTTGATAATTGAACTGCTTGTTGTAATACCATTTCCAAAATTGGTATTGTAATATTTATTCTTACCATACCATTTGGAGCTTTAAATTTACTTGCTCTATTGAACTCTATATCGTAAGCATAATTGCAATTGTTGGTTAAGCGAGTTGTATCATCTATACCAACATATTCCATTTCAGCTTTACCTTTGTCGATAGTTTCCTGCCAAGAATAACTATTTACATTTTCGTCAAATAATGATGTTGTTGGCACGCTTTCTCCCACAGTTGCTTGCCATTCTGATTTCAATCTTCCAGTAAGAACTGGAGTATCCTCCATTATTCTTTCTTGAAGAATTGTTGTAAAATTTCCATGAGTATGCCTCAATCCATCTTCACATTTTTGTTTAAATGTTTTTATTTGATCTGAGAAACTCATTTTCTTATTTGTATTGAAACAGTATTTCCATCAACATATTCTTTTATTTTTATAACACTATATGTTGATGGATCATCTTCAATCTCAATTTTTGATTTATCATCAATAATACAGGTAATATTTTCTGAAAAAATTGATAGTCTTTTATCTTTTTGTAAAATCAATCCTCCAGAATCAACAATATCTTTGTCACTATAATCAAATATTCTACAAATAATAGTTTCAATCGTAGGATTTGTTGGTATCGTTCCTGTATTTGGATCGTATTTACCATTATTTGGATTTGTTACCTTTATAGTCTTATCCATACTTGAAAAAACATTAGAGGCAGCCATTAATGTTGATGTTAATATATTTCCCATCAATATAATGCTATTGTTTGTCTTGGCTGACTATAAGCGACTATTTCCATCAATCTTTTATATTCAACTCCATAATCTGTTTTATCAAGTGGATTTGGTTTAACCTGACCAGTTTTCCTTCCTAAAAATTCAACCATAACATCAGGATTTTTACTCATCACAATGTCGGCTCTATTTGTTCCGCCTGACATTTTATTCATATACCACATAGACAGTAGATGCGCTGTTAATGCACGCCTACCTCTTGAATAATAAATTCCCCATTTATTTTCATCTATTTCCATACCAGAATAAGTAATTTTCT
Organism: uncultured Bacteroidales bacterium; assembly: GCA_903925275.1. Lineage (GTDB taxonomy): Bacteria > Bacteroidota > Bacteroidia > Bacteroidales > FEN-979 > CAIVAT01. Next base: position 3,455 of record CAIYES010000322.1, on the reverse strand, counting down.
CTTCAACAATTGTTTCAGGATATTTTTCAACAGAATTAAATTCTGGATATGAAGAAATAAAATCTTGGTAGGTCATCTTAATTACTTATTCTGTTTTTGGTGTAGCAATTATTTTTGGAACTACAGATTTTGTATTTTGGTGTGTTACCAAATTTTCTGGTTTATTTTCTAATTCAGTTACTACAAATTTCCCTTGTTTAACAATTTCATTAAACAAAGGTTGTTGCAAAAGTTCTTCATAAACTGAATTATTAACAGGGTTCGCCCCTTTAAAAAGAGCGAACCCTGTATTTGTCAAATAAAAACCAAAATCGGAACCACAATTATTGGTTACTACTGGCATTAAATACCCTCCACAATGTTTGCTGATTTAGGATAACGCCATACAATACCTCCAGTCATACCAAGTGATGGTACAAGGAACTGGAATCCTTTTTGCTGAACTGGGAAGAAATTCTGTGCATATGGGATATATAATTCAAGATTTTCTGAATTATATTCATAAGCAATCATACAATCAGTGCCAGCAGTTGGCCCACCATTCTTCAACTTATTAATAGGAACAATTTTCCCTTTACCATTTGAGAACCAATCGCTGGTTTCCATAATGTAAGCAAGAATTGTTTTGTCACTGTAAGTTGACATTCTTGTTGATGCTATCAGACGATACTGAGCTGGAGGCATCAAAAGAGTATTTGGCCAGTGAATCATACTTGAATCAAGCCAAGGTTTTGACATAGCAGACTCAATATCATCAACAATCAACTGAGGATTTCCAACTTTGGATACAAAAGTTGTACCTACGGCTGTTCCAGTTGCAGCAGCACTTCCACGAGGTACATTAGCATCAGAAAGGAAACCACCAATATTTACTTGTGAATCTCCACCCCAAATAACTTCATCCAATTTCTTTTCATAAGCGAAGATTGCCGCATTGGCTCTACGCTGTTCAAGATTGGTGTTGACCTGCATCGCTTTCTGAATTTCAAGCCATGAATATCCAAATCCAGTCTTAAGTGCGCGAACAACTGTACGAATTTCCTGTCCAGAAATATCGGCACGAGGGAATGTTTCATCTTCACCAGTCGCCCAAGAAGCAGAGCCTGAATGATTAAAAACCTGAGCTACAATAGATTCAGTCCATGGGCCACCTTCACTATTTACTGGTGCCAAAGACCTTCCTTGAAACTGAGGATATTTAACTTCATAAGCTTTTGAAAGCCTTAACTCCAACTGTCGTGCAAAAAAGATACCTGTATCAGCATCCATCATTGCAAGTGGTGTGTGCATTACACCATAATTATCGACAATTTCAACTGATTTACCTGCACTGTCTTGTACTTTAACTATTCTTGGCGGCATAACTTTAATTGTTTTAATCGTTATCTGTTAATTAGTTGAATTAGGTTGCTGTGATTGTAATAGCAATAGAAGCAGTTGTAGCAGCTTCATTACCAAGAGCATCCTTTACGCTAAACACCACAGTTGTTGCAACAGCATCAACAAGAGGTATGCCTGTAACAGCTCCAGTTCCAGGATTTAGATAAAGACCTGGAGGTAGTGTTCCAGTTTTTACCTGATAAAGGTAATTTTTCTTTCCATTAGAAGCTACCAATGGTGTAAATGTTGCAGCGGCAACAGATTTTACGAAAGATTTCGCTCCAAGTGATGCTATTGCAGTTACAAATGGAACTGCTTCTATTGGGTCAAAGTAAACAAGTGCTACATTTCCACCTACAATTGTAGAAGTTTCAAAATTAGCACCAATTATCTGTGTTTCTCCAGCTCCAGCAGTTCCGCCCTTAATAGCTCCAGTAGCGTCAACAACTACAACTCCATCACCAGCTGTTACAGTATTGCTTGGAGCAAGCCAAACAAGACCTTCACGAATAACCTGAAACTCTTCCATATCAGCAATTGATATTGAAGAATCAGCATAAGCAGCTTCTTTGGCCAATGTATGTTGTGCAAAACCAAGAAATTCAGTTCCGCCACCAACAGTAGCCTGAGTTACTGGATCTGTTCCTCTTTTTACTCCATAACCATAAGGTATTGCTCCCTGAGCTGATTTTGACATAACAAAACCTTCCTCACCATGTCGTAGTCCAGATTTTGCAAGTTCAATTCCTGTTGAATATACAGTTTGAATGTTTCCCGTACCCATAATTTAATTCCTTGTTAAAGATTAATATAATCGTTTTAAATAGTTAATCCATTGGCTTTAGCTCTGGCGACCTGAGAATCAATAATTTCAGCAGTTTTTTCTTTACGTTTCCCCGCATTGCTAAGATCAAGAGCATCTAATGTTGGGGTTACTTTCAGTGCCTCAAATCTTCCATCAATATATGCTTCAGGTTTCAAAGATGCTGTGTCCTTAAGATCATGACATTTTGCAGAAACAACTGCGCGTTTCATTTCAAGATTTGATAGATTAGTATCAACATCAGGAAGCAGAGTTTTACAGTCAACAATAAGTTGCGCCCTTACTGAAGCTAACTCATAAACTTTAGATTCTGAATCAGTTAATTTTGCAGTTACATCATCAAGCTTTGCTTGTACAGACTGAATTTCAACCTCTTTAGCTGATTTGCAAGAATCCCAATCAGCTTTAACTGTAAGGGTTTCCGCCTTTGAGTCAATTAATTGTTGAGTAAGTGTTACAATCTGAGCTTCTGCATCAGTAATTTTTGCAACAAGTTCAGTAGAATCTGTTTCAACTTCAGATAATGCATCACTAAGAGCAACTTTTATATCATCAGAAAGTTCAATCTTAATGTTTGCCAGAATTTCCTCTTTTGTTTTCATATATTTAGAATCTTTGATTGAACACCCATTTCCGCAACGAGCGTTGTTAATATTTACAGCCAAATGATTACCGCGAATTTTAGTTGTTTTTGCGTGAATTTGTATTCCATCAATTATTGCAGTATATGGTTCAATAATAGAAGTATAGCCCGCAGAAAATTGTTTATTAACTTTCATACTTTGTACAACATCAAGATCAGTGACCTTAATTTTCAAACGAGCAAAATCACCATTACGTTGCACGTTTTCTCCAGTAGTTCCTACAGAGTAGAATTTGGCTGTTTTTGCGTCAAGTAATGTAGTTCCTTTAGGATGACCATTAGTTAGTGGAATAAGCGAAAATGAATTTAGTGATGCAGTATCAAATACTTCATTCTCTGGTCGGAGTACATTAATAATGGCTGTTGCGGACTTTTCAGGGAAAAGTAAGCCATTTTCACTTACAAGTTCTTTATTAAGGTAACTTTGGATTCCAATTCTTGCAAAGTCAATATCACAGATAAGATAACCTTCTGGAGTTATTTCAACGTTAGATGAAACTGCTTTATCTGTAAGATTAATCTTCATACGTTGATTATATACCTGTTTTTGTCCTTATAAAAGAAGATAATAAATAATTTCGTAAAAGCAAAATTTTTTTTATTTATTTT
>CAIYES010000321.1 GCA_903925275.1 uncultured Bacteroidales bacterium | reverse complement strand
GAGCTACTTCCGCGGAATTAAACAGCGAAACAGCGAGGCAGCGGTGCAGCAAAAATTATTTCGCCATTTCGCTTTTTCGCTATTTCGCCTCTTGGTGGGGGGAGGAGGATTCGAACCTTCGAAGGCTGTGCCAACAGATTTACAGTCTGCCCCATTTGACCGCTCTGGTATCCCCCCGGTATTTTACCGTGATGGTGATTCTATGATGGAGATTCACTCACGGTTCGCCAATTAACATTACTTCAATGAACAGGTTAATCTTCTTTGCCGGTTTTGGTCCCGGTTTCTGGAGCCGATGGACGGACTCGAACCGCCGACCTGCTGATTACAAATCAGCAGCTCTACCAACTGAGCTACATCGGCATTAAGGATTTTGATGGATTGAGCTCTTCCGCGCCTGTCGCGGATTTTAAAACTATTCAGGACGTCAAAAAACGATCTCTTATAAAAAGGACTGCAAAAGTATGTACATTTTCAATACCATGCAAACGTTTTTTGAAAATTTATCCTATAAATGCGATTTTTTTTAACAAAATCCGTACCGAAGTTGTACCGTTTTGATTTTATGTCATTTACAAAGCTCGTTTTCTCAATCCCGGAAAACCGGTACCCCATTGCATTTGGCCCCCCGGGTAAAAAAAAAGGAGCAGTAAAATCCGCCCCTTTTTTTTCTTTCAAAAGTGAATTATATCCTCCTGACTTTCTCTTTGTACTTAACCAATTGCTTTCTTAATGCTTCTACCGCATCATCAGAAGCCTCCTCAAAGGACTTTGCCTCTTTTAAGGCGAACAAATCGTTACCTTTGATAATAAGCCTCATTTCAACTATCTTATTCTCACGCGATTCATTGTTATCGACTTTCAGTTTAACTTCGGCCCCTATAACGCCTTCAAAAAAAATATGCAGCTTTTGCAGGCGTTCCGTGATAAAATCCTCAAGTTTCTGATCTGCCTTAAAATGAACGGCATTGATGATAATATTCATTCATACCTCCTTTTTTATGCCCTTGGATGGGCTTGTTTGTAAATTCTCTTTAGCTTATCAATCGTGTTATGCGTGTATACCTGGGTAGCAGCAAGGCTGGCATGACCAAGCAATTCTTTTACCGCGTTCAGTTCAGCTCCGTTATTCAGCAAATGAGTTGCAAAAGTATGTCTGAGAACATGCGGACTCTTTTTATCTAAAGTTGTAAAACCGGCCAGATGTTTGTTAACAATAAGGTATATCTGCTTGGAATACATCTTCCCTCCTTTATCAGTGAGGAATAATTCAGGATGTTGTCCGAAACTGTTTTCCTTCTCCTTAACGTAATTTTTCAGCAATGTACCAAATTTCTTTGAAAACGGGATGATACGCTCTTTATTTCGCTTCCCCATTACTTTAATTGTATCTGAACTGAAGTCAACATCAGTTTCTTTCAGATTAAGAAGCTCCGATAACCTTATGCCTGTATTATAAAACATCTCAACAATAATCATGTCTCTCAGCCCCGGAAATCCTTCAACCCCCTGCATATGCCCGATAAGGGCCGACATACTTGCGGTCTCAACAAATTCGGGGAGGCGCTTTGAAGTTTTGGGTGAAATAACTCTCCGCATCGGATTGTTTTCAACAACGCCTTCTTTCAACAAAAAGCGGTAAAACGATTTAAGCGAGGTGAGTTTACGGTTGACTGAACGAGGTGAATCGCCCTGTTCCATCAAAAAAACCAGCCATGACCGTATCATCGAGTGATCAATAACCGATATATCAGTAATCTGGTATTGAGCACTCAGAAAAGTAAAAAACTGGTCCAGGTCTGTCCGGTAAGCGGTTACAGTATGCGGCGAGTACCGTTTTTCGTATTGTATGTATGCAAGAAAGCGATCCTTCACTGGTCAACAAAAAAAAGTAGAACCTTTGTTGATTGCCAATCGACAGGTAAATATACACCGATATTTACCAACAACAAAATTTCTACTCCTAAAAATTGTTAAAGGTTGCTACAGGTCTGCTTCGGCCGCTTGCAATTGCTGAATGTAGATGGCACGCTGAACCTCCTCGCGCTTCTTAATCGAAGGTTTCGTAAACTTCTGACGTTCACGTAGTTCTTTAACTACGCCGGTTTTTTCAAATTTACGTTTAAGTTTTTTTAATGCCCG
>CAIYES010000320.1 GCA_903925275.1 uncultured Bacteroidales bacterium | reverse complement strand
CCGACCAACTTGGAAAATACAATGAAGGTATCAGCGATTTTAAAAAATTCCTACAAAATAAACCAGAAGATATTAACGGAAATATGAATTTAGGAATCGCATATTATAAAAAGAATGATTTTGATAGTGCTAAACTGCTATTTTCGAAATCCATTGTTCTAAATCCGGCAAATGGCAATGCACATAGCCTTCTTACTTTTATATATTATAAAAACAAAGATTATTTATCCGCCTATAAACATGGGTTGCTTGCACAAAAGTATGGTGTAAATGTTGATAGTTCTCTAATGATTTTTTTGCAAAATCAAATAAAATAAATAACAATTAAGCAGTATCATTTTTAATGAAATGAGAAAACAGAAATCACTTTAAACCATAACCTGCTTATGGCTAACATGTTTCAGGTTCTTCAGAAATGACAATTTGCAATACTGCATTTATTCAGTTTAATTTATAAAATATGATGACAAATTCTAAATCAATTAACAAGTATATTCCCCATGTCATTATAATTGCATTTGCCTTTGCGTTGTATTGCAATACACTTTTCTATGATTATACCCTCGATGATTTAATTGTGATAAAAAATAATGCATTTACCATCAAAGGAATTGATGGACTTACCGGGATTTTTAAATATGACTCTTTCACAGGATTCTTCGGTGTTAAAAAAACGTTGGTTGCCGGAGGCAGGTACAGACCTCTTTCAATCGCTACATTTGCAATTGAATATCAGATTTTTAACGGTTTTAACCCATTTTTCAGCCGGTTGGTCAATATTTTTCTTTATGGAATGACAGGGGTTTTGATCATGATTATTTTTTCAAGATTGATGATGAGAAAAACTGCAACAAAATGGCATCTGACAGTTCCATTTATTGCAGCTATGCTGTTCATTGCACATCCTGTACATACGGAGGTTGTTGCCAATATTAAAGGTAGGGATGAAATTTTTTCCCTGCTTTTTTCCCTGATCGCCTTATGGTGTGCATTGCTCTTTCTTGATAAAAAAAAGAACTATTTTCTGTTACTATCCGGGTTTAGCTTTTTTCTCGGCCTGCTATCAAAAGAAAATGCTGTCATGTTTCTTTTTATTATCCCACTCACAATTTATTATTTCACAAAACAGCCACTGAAAAAATCTCTTTATTGTTCATTGTCTCTATTTATCGCTACACTTATTTTCCTGTTCATCAGATACATGGTGCTTGGATATTTGAATTCCCCGGAATTACCCAAAGAATTGCTGAATAATCCTTTTCTTTTTGCTACCAACAGTCAGAAAATAGGAACTATCTTATTCACACTTGGATTGTATATTAAATTGTTATTTTTCCCCTACACACTAACGCATGATTACTATCCGTACCACATCCCCCTTATTGATTTTACCGATCCAGGATCCATTGTTCCGTTGATCCTTTATACAGGAATGATCGTTTATGCTATTTATTACATGAAAAGAAAAGATCCAATCTCCTTTGGAATTTTCTATTTTCTGATCACTTTACTTATCGTTTCCAACCTGCTTTTTTCTGTTGGAACTTTTATGAATGAGCGGTTCATATATATGCCTTCACTGGGTTTCATATTCATTCTTTCTCATTTTCTGGTAAACATTTTACCTAAACAATTCAACTCCGGAAAAATAAATCCTTCTATTATCCCTGTTATTGTTCTTTTAATATTAATACCATATTCAGTTAAAACCATCACCCGCAATTTCATATGGAAAGATGATTTCACACTTTTCACTTCAGATGTTAAAATTTCTGAAAACAGTTTGAAGTGTAATACTTCTGCGGGCGGGAAATACCTTGAAAAAGCACAGGTGGATGTTTCCCAGGATGAAAAAGAACGTGACTTTCAATTTGCATTAAAATATCTCGGGAAAGCAATAAGCATTTATCCTTACAATAATAATAGTTATGTGCTTTTAGGCAATGCCCTGGTTTTTTATCACCAAGATTATAAAGGAGCAATCGACCAATACTTGACGGTACTTTCATTCGACCCTTACGATAAAAATGCATACAGCAATCTGATTAAAGTTTTAGCAATGGTTGACGATGCAAAAGAAACAGATTATAAACTGCATGTTTTATTAAACATGAACAAATGGAATACGGAAAACCCCGAACAGAATTATTTACTTGGAAAACTATATGGCCAGTATAAAGGAAAGCTTGATTCTGCTGCGTTCTTTCTTGAGAAAGCAACAAAATTATCACCCGAAACCCCTGGGCCCTTTAAAGACCTTGGAATAGTTTACAGTTTGAAAAAAGATTTTTCCCGTGCATTGCAGGCATTTCAAACAGCATTGAAACTTGATCCTGCTGATCAGCAGATCAAACAGAATATTGCAATCACTTACCGCATAATCGAAGATAATAAAGTAAAATCCAAGTGAAGATTTTTCATCGTTCTCGAGCGAAAATATCCAAAATTAATTTTCAATATTCATAACTTCTTATGGCAACGAAAAAGAAAATCCAAACCAAACAGGATATTTTCTGGAATTATAAATTCTTTATTGTAATGGCAATAACATGCCTGGCTTACTATCCAACACTAAACAACGGATTTGTCAATTGGGATGATATAATTTATGTGATGAATAATGATATGATTAAAACATTTTCAATTGAAAACTTCGGTAAAATGTTTTCTTCATTTTTTATGGGAAATTATCATCCTTTCATAATCCTTAGTTTCGCATTTGATTATTCTTTTTTTCACCTCCATGCCACGGGATATCATGTTCACAATTTAATCCTTCACCTTGCAAATACATTTCTAGTTTATACCTTTTGTTATTATCTTTTGAATAAAAAAACCAATCTTGCCCTGATAGTCGCATTACTATTCGCCATCCATCCGATTCATGTTGAATCAGTAGCCTGGATTTCCGAACGAAAAGATTTATTGTATACGATGTACTTTTTGATGTCTCTGATTTCATATTTATTTTATGTTGAAAATAAAGAAAGAACATATTATTTCTTATCGATTTTTCTGTTTGTTTTTTCATTGCTTTCAAAAGCTCAGGCAGTGACCTTACCGATGGTATTGATTTTGATTGATTATTTGTTTAATAAAAAAATTAACATAAAAATAATCCTTGAGAAAATTCCATTTTTTGTTTTATCCCTCATTTTTGGCATCGTTGCCATATATGCTCAAAAATCGGATAACTCCATAAATCCGATCGGTGTCTCTGTCTTTAATAGTGTATTCTATGCACAATACAGTGTTTGGGTCTATTTGTTTAAATTGATCTTTCCTATATTCCAGACCTGTCTTTATGAATATCCGGTTAATGTGTTGGGAAAACCACCGCTTTATATCTATTTCTCCCCGTTAATCATTATTTTGATTGGATATATTATCGTCAGAACATGGAAGAAATGGAAATTAGTGACTTTTGGTGTTCTGTTTTTCGTAATGACAATTTTTCCGGTGCTGCAGTTTCTCCCTGTCGGGCAGGCAATCGTTGCCGAGCGTTATGCCTACATTCCTTACATTGGCCTTTTTATTATGATTGGCTCGTTATACCTGATGGTGAAGGAAAAAACAGTAAAGTCAAATACCAGGAGATTATATGCCTATTTTGGCTATTTCCTTATCACAATTCTGGTAATGACCACATTTAACCGTACAAAAATTTGGAAAGACAGTGTATCCTTATGGACCGATGTTATTGAAAAAAACCCTAAATCAGTAACAGCCTATGTAAACAGGGGGTTCATTTACAACCAGAGCGAATACAAAGATTATGAAAAGGCTATTCAGGATTGCAATGCAGGCCTTAACCTGGATTCAAATTACTTTAAATTTTATATTAACCGAGCTGTTTCTTATAGAAACACGGGGCGATTTGACATTGCCCTGGCGGATTTTTCCAAAGCGATATCGAAAAATCCAAAAAGTTACGACACTTATCTTGACCGGGGAATATTATATACTGATAAATTTATGAAATATGATCTTGGTATCGCTGATTTTAAGGTTTATCTGAATTTCAGACCCAACGATGTAAATGGCAATTATAATATGGCTGTCGCCTTTTATAAGAATCTGAATTTTGACAGCGCGATCGTATATTGCAATAAAGCAATCCAACTATCACCACAGGAAGCAGGACCGCACTATATTATAGCCCTTATCAGTGATTACAGGGGCGATTTCACCAATGCATATTTATTTGGTTCAAAAGCAAAACAGTATGGATATGCGGTTGATGAATCCCAATTGCTGAATTGGCAAAAAAAAGCGGGTATTCCTCAAGTAAAATTGAATCCTTAAGCAAAATGGGAACACTCTTATAAGGATGCAGTGTTCACGGGCATAAGATAACAAAAAATCAGGAGGGATTGAACGTGTTACTAATTTATCCAGGCTACTGAATAAGAATACCATGTTCTACAGCTACTTTAATCAGCTGTGCCGTATTGCGAAGGTTCAGTTTTTTCAAAATATTGTTTTTGTGCCTTACAACTGTTTTGTCACTAATAAACAGTTTTGTGGCAATCTCTTTGGTAACCATCCCATCGGCCAGTACCCTGATAATTTCGATCTCCCTTGCAGTAAGAAGTTGCAGATTGGTGTTAACATCGGGCTGTGTCTGGGAAAAGTTATGTGTTATTATTTCCGAACAAGACTTATCCAGGTACGTTTTCCCTTCAAAAACCAATCGTATGGCTGCAAACAGTTCTTCTGCCAAACAGTTTTTTGATAAAAATCCTTTTGCTCCGTTGCGGAGCATTTCTTTGATGTATTGCGGGTGACTGTACATTGACAAAGCAATGATTTTAATCCAGGGCATCTTTCCGTCAATTATCTTGGTCACCTCAATTCCACTCATTTTGGGCATATTGATATCGACAATAATCACATCCGGCTTTTTTTCTTCAAGGAGCTGCAACAGGATGACCCCGTTTTTTGCAGTTCCTATAACTTCAAAATCCTCTACGGAATTAAGCAGGGTCGCCAGCGAGTGCAAAATAAGACCCTGGTCGTCGACGACCATAATTTTAATTTTTTCGGGTGCGTTTTTCATTTTTATAAAAATAATGGAAAAAATTGTATTTTGTTGCAACATTCACCGGTAAATTTGAACCAGGAATTCTTCGTATATTTGCTCCCATGTTTATGAAAATTACTCGGAAAAAGGATCAAACATCTTAATTTAACTTCAATTGCAAAAATACATGTTTGTAGTCGATATTTGACCAAAAACATGTATTTTTTGTTTTTTGCATCAAATATATTTGGCAGGAGTGGGAGAAAAGAGTATTTTCGATTAAAATTTGTCAACAATTAAATCATTTGCTTTTACTGACCAGACAAGGTAAATCCAACAGTTAGGGGAGCACTCTAACATGAGATGGCGGAAAGGTTTATTATTTAAGTGTTTGGCATATTTGTTATTTAATAAACAATAAATGAAAGTTAATACACCAATAAACCAACCCATGAAAAAAGCAATGAACATGCAAGTGTACATCAAACTCGAACCACCCCCTTAGGGGCATTCTTCATTAATTTATACATGAATGAAATTTTAACCGGTCTTTATAAAATTAACTAATCAGTTTAAACTAAGCATTAATTTATGAAAACATTTTACAACAAAATTATGATGAAGCTATTAAGGCTTTTACCGGCTTTAATTTTCATCATGCTCGCATTGTCATACAATGTACGGGCGCAATATGCATCGCCTAATCCCGTATGTTACGGAGGCGACATTAACCTTTTCTGTGCTGGTGTTACCGGATGCGGTATATCCGGGTCATCTTACTTATGGACTGATAATTTTGATAACCACATTTATCAGGCAATTTACCCCGCTTCGGGGAATACTACCATTCCAGTTGGACACCCCTCGTACGAAAATGGACCATTCTTTATTTCAATCCAGTATCTTCCCGCCGGATTATCTTCGGGCACTGTGGATGTCACATTACAAAGCCAAATGTTCATTGTTCCGACAACAACACCATTAACCTGCAACGGAGGCAGCAATGGCGCCATTTCCCTTTCAGTATGGGGAGGAAGGCCATTTACCGGTGGTAATTATCTCTTTAAGTGGAGTACCGGAGCTACTACCAAAAACATCACGGGTCTCCATTCCGGAACTTATACCGTAACTGTTACTGACAAGAATAACTGTACACAAACAAAAACAGTTACGGATTTGACCGAACCTGCAGCTATTGCTGCCGACGCTACGGTAAACACACCAATAGTATGCAGCGGTGGGTCTACAAGCGTAACTGTAACCGCCAGCGGCGGATCGGGAGCCTTTACCTATACATTCAATGGTGTAAGCCAGCTAACAGGCGTCTTCTCAGGCATTACTGCAAAGGTAGGTTACGCCTGGAGTGTTAGGGATGCCAACACATGCACAACATCAGGGACTCTTGATGTGAGCCAGCCTGCGGCTATAACCTCCGGCGCATCGGTAACCACACCAATACCGTGTATTGGAGGAACTGCAACTGTAACTGTAACCGCTAGTGGCGGAACGGGTGCTTTTACCTATACCTTTAATGGTGTCAGCCAGCTTTCTGGCGTCTTCTCCGGCATTTCTGCTCATAACGGATATGCCTATAGTGTAAAGGATGCTTCGAATTGTACAGGTTCCGGTACACTTGATGTGAGCCAGCCTACTGATATCACGGCAGGAGCTTCGGTAACCACGCCTATACTATGCATAGGTGGAACTGCAACCGTAACTGTTTCTGCCAGTGGCGGAACAGGAGCTTATACCTATACCTTCAATGGCGTAAGCCAGCTAACGGGCGCTTTCTCCGGCATTTCGGCACAATCAGGTTATGCCTGGAGTGTTAAGGATGCCAACGGTTGTCAGAAATCCAGTACACTTGATGTGAGCCAGCCTGCTGATATCACTGCAAGTGCTTCGGTAACCACTCCAGTTCCATGCTATGACGGAACAGCAACCGTAACTGTATCCGCTAGTGGCGGAACAGGAGCCTTTACTTATACTTTCAATGGTGTAAGTCAACTAGGAGGCGTCTTCTCTGGCATTTCTGCACATTCAGGTTATGCCTGGAGTGTTAAGGATGCTAACGGTTGTCAGAAATCCAGTACACTTGATGTGAGCCAGCCAGGCAAATTGGTAATTGCAACCTACGCTCAACAAGACGTGCTTTGCAATGGTGGTCATTCTGGTTCGATCCACCTGACAGTATCAGGTGGCACCAAAGACTATTCATATGCCTGGAGTAACAATCCCTTTGAAAATGAATCATTTCTTACAGGTCTTGGGATAGATACTTATACTGTCACTGTAACCGATCACAACGGTTGTAACACTTATGGTACATATATCATTACCCAACCCCTGGACCTCACAGGAAACGGTCATATCACCCCTGTAATATGCCATGGTGGTAATTCTGGTACGGCTGTCATTTCCGGTATTAACGGTACGTCTCCATACTTCTATATTTGGAGCAACGGCTCTACCTCCCAGGAGATCACTGGTTTGACATGGGGGCATTATGCTGTTACGATTACCGATTCACACGGTTGTACAAACAGAACCTTCCAGGATGTCACTGAACCATCGGAAATCACTTACGGCGCTACGGTAACCACTCCAATCCCATGTTTTGGTGGAGCAGCAACGGTTACAGTTACCGCCAGTGGTGGAACAGGAGCTTTTACCTATACCTTTAACGGCGTAACCCAGCTATCGGGCGTCTTCACCGGTATAACCGCACAAATCGGCTACCCTTATAGTGTAAAGGATGCCAATAACTGCACAAAATCCGGTACGCTTGATGTGAGCCAGCCTACCGCTCTTTCTGCCGGCGCTTCTGTAACTACACCTATACCGTGCATAAACGGAACTGCTACCGTAACTGTTACCGCCAGCGGCGGAACAGGAGCCTACACCTACACCTTCGATGGCTTAAGCCAACTAACAGGCGTCTTCTCTGGTATTACTGCAAAAGCAGGTTACGCCTGGAGTGTTAAGGATGCCAACGGTTGTCAGGTACCTGGTACACTTGATGTGAGCCAGCCTACGGATATTACTGCAGGCGCTTCGGTAACTACTCCAATTGCATGCTTTGGTGGATCAGCAACAGTAACTTTAACCGCAAGTGGCGGAACTGGAGCATTTACCTATGTCTTCAATGGCAAAAGCCAAACAGGAGGCGTATTCACCAGCATTTCTGCACATTCAGGTTACACCTGGCTAGTGTCGGATGCCAATGGTTGTCAGAAATCAAGCACACTTGATGTCAGCCAGCCTACGGATATTACGGCGAGCGCTTCTGTAACTACCCCAATTCCATGCTATAATGGGACAGCAACTGTAACTGTTATCGCCAGTGGCGGAACAGGAGCCTATACGTTTACCTTTAATGGCGTAAGCCAGTTAACGGGCGCCTTCACCGGCATTTCGGCACATACAGGTTACGCCTGGAGTGTGAAGGATGCCAACGGTTGTGAGAAGAACGGCACACAGGATGTGAGCCAGCCTACGGATATAACTGCAAGTGCTTCGGTAACTGCAATAGTTCCATGTCATGGCGGAACGGCAACTGTAACTGTAATCGCCAGTGGCGGAACAGGTGCGTTAAACTATACCTTCAATGGCGTGAGTAATCTAACAGGAGTATTCTCCGGTATATCCGCACATACAGGTTACGCCTGGAGTGTAAAGGATGCCAACGGTTGTGAGAAGCCCAGTACACTTGATGTGAGCCAGCCAGATGCATTGGTAATTGCATCCTATGCTCAACAAGACGTGCTTTGCAACGGCGGTCATACTGGTTCTATCTACGTGACAGTTTCTGGTGGTACCAAAGACTATTCATATATTTGGAGTAACAATCCCTTTGAAACTGATCCATTTATTACTGGTCTTGGGATAGATACTTATACAGTCACTGTGACGGATCACAATGGTTGTATTGTAACTGGTACCTGGATTATTACCGAACCTCTCCAACTCACAGGCAACGGTCATATCACACCGGTTACCTGTCATGGCGGCAACGATGGTACGGCAGTTATCTCCGGTATTAACGGTACTGCTCCATATTTCTATCGTTGGAGCACCGGGGCTACCACCCAGGAAATCACTGGTTTGACATGGGGACATTATGCTGTAACCATCACCGATTCCCACAGTTGTCCAAACAGAACCTTCCAGGATGTTACTGAGCCTACGGAAATCACCTTCGGCGCTTCGGTAACCACAGCAGTCCCGTGCATTAGAGGAACTGCTACTGTAACTGTAACCGCTAGCGGCGGAACAGGAGCCTTTACCTATACCTTTAACGGCGTAAGCCAGCTATCGGGCGTCTTCAGCGGCATTTCAGCACATCTGGGCTACGCCTATAGTGTGAAGGATGCCAATAACTGTGTGAAGTCAAGTACACTTGATGTGACCGAGCCTACTGAAATTACTGCAGGCGCTTCGGTTACCACACCTATACCGTGCATTGGAGGAGTTGCAACAGTTACTGTTACTGCCAGCGGCGGAACAGGAGCCTATACATACACCTTCGATGGCGTAAGCCAGCTAACAGGCGTCTTCTCAGGCATTACTGCAAAATTTGGTTACGCCTGGAGTGTTAAGGATGCCAATGGTTGCGAGAAGACCGGTGCCCTTGATGTGAGCCAGCCTACGGATATCACCCCAGGTGCTTCCGTAACTACAGCTATACCATGTTTTGGTGGAGTAGGTACCGTAACTGTAACCGCCAGTGGCGGAACAGGAGCTTTTGCCTATGTGTTCAACGGAGTCACCCAAACAACAGGCATCTTCTCCGGTATTTCTGCTCACAATGGTTATGCATGGAGTGTCAAGGATGCCAACGGTTGTGAGAAAACCGGCACACTTGATGTCAGCCAGCCTACGGATATTACGGCCAACTCTTCTGTTACTACCCCAATTCCTTGTTATAATGGGACAGCAACTGTAACTGTTGTTGCCAGTGGCGGAACAGGAGCCTATACTTATACATTTAATGGTGTAACCCAGGGAACTGGTATCTTCACGGGTATTTCTGCACATACAGGTTACGCCTGGAGTGTAAAGGATGCCAACGGTTGTGAAAAGACCGGATCACAGGATGTGAGCCAGCCTTCTGATATCACTGCAAGCGCTTCGGTAACCACCATAGTTCCATGTAATGGCGGAGTAGCAACTGTAACTGTTCTCGCCAGTGGCGGAACAGGTGCCTTTAACTATACCTTCAATGGCGTAAGCAATCTAACAGGAGTATTCTCCGGTATTTCCGCACATACAGGTTACGCCTGGAGTGTCAAGGATGCCAACGGTTGTGAGAAATCCAGTACACTTGATGTGAGCCAGCCAGACGCATTGATAATTGCATCCTACGTTCAACAAGACGTGCTTTGCAACGGTGGTCATACTGGTTCTATCTACCTGACAGTTTCTGGTGGTACCAAAGACTATTCATATGTGTGGAGTAACAATCCCTTTGAAACTGATCCATTTATTACTGGTCTTGGGATAGATACTTATACAGTCACTGTAACCGATCAACATGGTTGTATCACAAATGGTACATATATCATTACCCAACCTCTCCAACTCACAGGCAACGGTCACATTACACCTGTTTCCTGTCATGGCGGCAACGATGGTACGGCAGTTATCTCCGGTATTAACGGTACACCTCCATACTACTATCGTTGGAGCACTGGAGCTACCACCCAGGAAATCACTGGTTTGACATGGGGTCATTATGCTGTAACAATCACCGATGCCCACAGCTGTCCAAACAGAACGTTCCAGGATGTTACTGAGCCTACGGAAATCACTATCGGCGCTTCGGTAACCACAGCAGTCCCGTGCATTAGAGGAACTGCTACCGTAACTGTAACCGCCAGCGGCGGATCAGGAGCCTATACCTATACTTTTAACGGCGTAAGCCAGCTATCGGGCGTCTTCAGCGGCATTTCAGCACATCTCGGCTATGCCTATAGTGTGATGGATGCCAATAACTGTGTGAAGTCAAGTACACTTGATGTGACCGAGCCTACTGAAATTACTGCAGGCGCTTCGGTAACCACACCAATACCGTGCAT
>CAIYES010000319.1 GCA_903925275.1 uncultured Bacteroidales bacterium | reverse complement strand
TAGGCAGTAGGCAGTAGGCAATAGGCAATAGGCAGTAGGCAGTAGGCAAGAATCATTTATACAAATCTACAATGAATCCAATATTAAAATCTATTTTGATCTGGTTTTTTGCGGTTGTTTTCACGCTATCCAGCGCTTTTTACCAGAAGATGACCGGCCCTACTTATCCGGTTCGTGGTCATGCAGAAATTGGCGGAAAACAGATCAAATACAGGCTCATCAGGTCCTATGATCTTTCAGACGACGCCAAAATAACTGTTGTTGTTCCCGATACCAGTGTCAAAGGGGAACTTTTACTGCGACGTTTCAAAAGCATGGACAATTGGCAAACAAATGCCATGGTGCGCCATGGTGATACGCTCATCGGGGCGCTTCCTCATCAGGCTCCTGCCGGCAAGGTGATGTATGAAGTCACCCTGATCAAAGGTGATCAGCGGGTGTTGCTCAATGATCATCCTGCAGTGTTGCGATACACCGGCTATGTGCCCCGGTTTATTTTAATCCCGCACATCCTGTTTATGTTCATGGCCATGCTGTTTTCGACCCTGACAGGGTTGATGGTTGTTTTCAGGGGAAAGAACAGCTATATTTACGCTTGGATCACTGTTGTCTCCGTAGGTATTGGCGGATTGATCCTCGGTCCCATCGTACAGAAATTTGCCTTCGACGCCTACTGGACCGGATGGCCCTTTGGCCATGATCTGACAGATAATAAATCGGTTGTCGCCTTTTTCTTTTGGGTTATTGCATTGCTGGTAATGAAAAAGAACCGTGAAAACAAACTTTGGCCCATTGTGGCATCTGTCGTGCTGCTGATCGTGTTTCTTATTCCCCACAGCACGCTTGGATCGGAAATTGATTTCACCAAAGACCAGAAAACAGAAGTAACCAAATAAAGGGTTTACAATTTACGATTTGCCCAAAAGTCATGAGCATTACCTTATTCATCATCGTTCTCACTTCCATTATTTCAGTATATGCATTAAGCAATGAGGAGGTGTTTTCGAAGTTAAAATTCAACGCATACGATGCCAGACACAGCAACCACTGGTACAGGTTTTTCACCTATGGATTTGTTCATGCAGGATATATACACCTGTTTATCAACATGTTTGTCCTCTATTCATTTGGTGCCGTTGTTGAATACCATTTTCAAATTTATTTCCCGGGAAAGGCCGGTTTGTACTACATTCTGCTTTATGCAGGCGGCTTGATTCTTTCGGTAATTCCAGCTTTCGGAAAACATAAGAACGACGTGTTTTACAATGCGGTGGGTGCATCAGGTGCGGTCGCGGCCGTGCTTTTTTCAAGCATTATCCTCTACCCTACCGGAAAGATTTTATTCCTGTTCATTCCTGTACCGATCTCCGCCCCCTTGTTTGGACTTTTTTATCTGGGTTATGAATATTACATGGCTAAAAGGGGACAGGACAACATTGGGCACGATGCCCATCTTTGGGGAGCCATTTTCGGAGTGGTTTTCACCATTGCACTGAAGCCTGGGTTGGTTCCGGTATTTTTGCAGCAAATCGGGCTGCTTTAATGCAAGCAATGCAGGCAATGCAGGCAATGCAGGCAATGCAGGCAATGCAGGCAATGCAGGCAATGCAAGCAATGCAAGCAATGCAGGTAATGCAAGCAATGCAAGCAATGCAAGCAATGCAAGCAATGCAGGTAATGCGAGCAATGCAAGTAATGCGCCAAATGCAGGTAATGCGATAAATGCAAGTAATGCTGGGATACGGAATGTTTCCATGTT
Organism: uncultured Bacteroidales bacterium; assembly: GCA_903925275.1. Lineage (GTDB taxonomy): Bacteria > Bacteroidota > Bacteroidia > Bacteroidales > FEN-979 > CAIVAT01. The sequence continues at coordinate 16,937 of CAIYES010000319.1, read as the reverse complement.
TTTTTACATATTAATTCATTGCTGCCAGGTTAAATTTTACGTTATATGCCAAAATGCCTGTCAATACCTTTACTGCGGGACTGTCCCGAAGGGGCAAGATATTGGTAGAAAGAAAGTTGAAAAACAATAGAAAGTCCTGTGGGGACGGTATATAAATTTCCGGACAATATTGTTTTTAATTATTTCCTCCCGGGAAAATTATTTTTGAAGGGAGATTCTGGCGTCCACAACCACAACACTATCCTCTTTCCCAAGCAGCGGGTTGAAATCAAGTTCGACAATCTCCGGTGCTGCATTCAGCAGTGCTGAAAGGCGCAGCATCACATCTGCAAAAAGATCTTCGTTCACGCCTTTTTGTCCGCGGATTCCTTTGATGATTTTGTAGCTTTTCAGCCCCCTGATCATGGCAAGTGCCTCTTCTTTGCCAAGCGGTGACAGTCCGGTCGCCACATCTTTAAAAACTTCTGTGAAAATGCCTCCCATGCCGCACATGATCTGATGGCCAAACATGGGTACAAACTTGGCGCCGATAATGAGTTCAATCCCTGAAAGCATCGGCTGGATCAGGATGGCAGTCGTATCTTTGATCTGTATCATCCGTTCAAATTCACGGGCAACAGAGGCATCATCCTTCACATTAAGCACCACGCCGCCCACATCCGACTTATGCACCGGGCCTACGACCTTCATCACCACCGGAAAACCAAGCTGGGAGGCCGACCGGATTGCATCATTCACCGAGGTCACCACTGCTTCATGCGCCCTTGGGATTCCACAGGCATCCATAAGTCCCTGGATGGCAGCCGGTGACATCTGTCCGCATGCAGATCCGTCGATGATCGAGCGGATTGTCACAATGTCCACAACAGCCAGCTCGGGATCAGCTGCAGCAGGTTTTGGTGTATGATATACCCGGGCCAGGGCATTACCGAAAACAACCTCATCAGGGAAAAACACATGGCCTTTGGAGACAAATTCTTTCACCTCTTCCCGGGCTGTGAGAATTGATGGCAATATCGGGAAGATCGGTTTTTGTGACGATCCCATTTTTTTATCCAGAAGGTCATACACATCAAAAACAGGTGTTAACCCGGGGGTGCCAAAAATTACCGCCATGCCATCGATGTCGTTGAATTTCTGGTTGGTATAATCGATGATGGTTCCCAATTGCTGGGCTGTGCCTGTAGCTAAGAAATCGATGGGATTGGCCACCGATGAGCCCGGGTAAAGTTGTTCAAGAAGTTCTTTGGATTCAGGGCCGTCAAGGCGGGGTACATTCATCCCTGCATGTGAAAGGGCATCCGTGAGCATCACGGCCGGGCCGCCGGCGTGGGTGATGATAACCATGTTTTTCCCCGAGAGTTCAGGCAGGGTGAATACGCAAGCCACACTGATCAGGTCTTCGCGTCCGGTGCATCGAACTATACCCGCTTTACGGAAAAGCGCATCCACGGCATCATCGTCACTTACCATTGCACCGGTGTGCGAGGAGGCTGCGCGGCCGCCTTCGGTGGACGATCCTGCTTTGATGGCGGCGATCTTGCATCCTTTACGGATAAGCGAAGCGGCATGTTTCAGCAACATCTGCGGTTTGGAAATGGTTTCGATGTATAGCAATTTCACCCTTGAACTGGTTTCAGGGTCAAAGCTTTCATCGAGGTGTGCCAGGATCTCCTCAACACCAAGCTGAGCGCTGTTTCCAACAGAGAATACCTGTGAAAAGGTGAGTCCTTTCGGAATACCGGCTTCCATGATAAAAACTGCCGTAGCGCCGGAACCGGAGATAAAATCACAACCTTTGGGATTTAGCGTGGGAATCGGTTTTGTGAAAACCCCATGATACCAGGGGGTTAAAACGCCAATGCAATTTGGTCCGATGAGCGAACCATCGACATGATTGATGGTTTCAACAATCTCAGCCTCAAGTAATTTTCCTTCCTTACTCTCTTCACTGAATCCTGCCGACAACACAATAAATGCTCTTGTGTTTTTATCCTTTGTCAGAAGTTCAATTGTCGATGGGATGAACTTCGCAGCAATGGCAATTATGGCCAGGTCAACATCAGGCAGTTGCGCCGGATCCTGAAAGCTCTTTATTCCCTGGACTTCTCTCTCCTTCAGATTGGTTACATATAATTCACCTTTGAAATTACCTTCAATCAGGTTTCGGAGAACGGCCCCTCCCGGTTTTTGAACATCGTTGGAACCGCCAACAACAACAATACTTCTGGGCTTCAGCAGTGCTTGGTTGATCATAATGAATTTTTTGCTAAAATATTAAAATATCCGGAGAGCACCGAATAATGAACGATGAACATTGAACAAATCCAATAATTCTTAAAATTCTGACAATATTTTTGATTTTTTTGTTAAAAAAAACACTTTGGCCTTTAACCTTTTGACCTCTCAGGTGATTAAGCAATGTAGATTTATTCCGCTACATCAAAAGATAAATTTAAGTTTTTAACAAATTTCTGAATTTATCCGTGTTCTGAGGAATAAGCCCAAAGAATGGCTTTTTGAGGGTGTCGATGGCCAACAATATTCCGAAAGCAGCATTTATACAATTGTCAAGAAAACATTAAAAATGGCTGGGATAAAAAAGAAGGCTTCACCCCATACCTTAAGACATTGCTTTGGCACACATCTACTCGAGAATGGTACGGATCTCAGGTACATCCAGGCATTGATGGGACATGAAAGCAGCAAAACCACTGAAATTTACACGCATATTACGACCAAAGGCTTCGATCAGATAGAAAATCCAATGGATTAGTTGGAAATATAAATAATTATCATAGCCGGTAGGTTTTCCATATTTACACCATATATTTGTTTTTAGAATCACAACAACAGACTTGTGATCGTATACGAGGGCTGAATGAGTTTGCGAAATACACCGATCACATTCAGAATAAATAAGTGATCATTAGGAGTGGAGATGAAATACCAATACAGAATTCCACCAATATGCAAAATGTTTAATTCAGTTTATTCTATAAAGCGCTTATTAGATTTTTGGCAACATATGCAAAATTGAATATACCATACACGTTTACAACAGATTACCAAAAACGTATTCACTTTTGCTAAGGCAGAAATAAATGCAATCAGTACTTTTTAGCCACACGTTATGCGGCATGTAGATAACAGAAATGGTAATTATTAAACAATGAAAAGAGTCATCATTCCGCTGGTAATATTGCTCTGCATCTGTAAAATCAGCATGGCTGATACCATCTCCTATTGGCATATATATTATAATAAAGCAATTCTAGGACAGTTCTCTGAAACATCCAAAGATCCAATAATAAAATTGAAATTGTCTGATATTAAACAGACTGACTCTCTGACGACTCATTATTTTAAAGATACTCCTTGTGAAAATTGCCAAGTGAATTTATTAATTCAGGATGACAATAAAAATATTTTCAAACAGGTAAAAAACTTTGGAACCTTTTCACCACTTACGATTTCTTTATATGAGTTATCAACGTTTTTAAACAGAAACAAAAGCCAATATTTCGAATTTTACTATTTTGAAGAAAGTATAAAATCAAAATTTCTGTTGTACAAATTTGTAATATATTAAACACGCCGCATAACGAGCTTACAACCGCCACAAAACCAACGTTTGTGAGGTTTTTCGAAGGTGCACCTTTGGGGCGGTTGCAAGCAAGGCGTTAGCGGCAATATTTTCAGCGAGTACCAATTATATTAAACTATTATCAATAAAATGAATAACTTGAGACATATTCGGGGTAACCATGAGAATATTATTTCATTCTTATTTCTTATTCTTTTCTCATTTGCATGCCATTCACCAGACAAAAAAGATTTAACCTTAAAGACAAATAATATCTTAGATGACAGTGTAAAGTATAATATTGTAAGCAGTAAAGATTACAAACTAATGTTATTTTATGACAATAACAATAACTTTTTAGATACAATATTCTCACCCATAATTAAATCAATCAGAGAAGGAAAATATTCTGGCATTACAGCAAAAGCGGGTCTTGTTAAAGACGCACAAACGGCAAAAAGAATAGCATTAGCCATAATGGAATCGTTTTATGGTAAAAAACAAATTCAGTCAGAAGACCCAATAAATGTATCATTAATTGATAGTAAGTATTGGTTGGTTACCGGAACTCTCCCAGAAGGCTATTTGGGTGGAGTTGCGGAAATACTAATATCCAAGGAAGATGGCAGAATATTATATCTTGCACATGGAAAATAGAACAATACATACTGCCACTAACGAGCCGTCAACCGTAAAGCGGGGTGATTCCGCAAGCAATCTGTCACAAAACCTGTAAAAGTTGAATGATAGTGATTAACTTCACCAAGTAAAACCCGCAATACGGCTGCCGTCAAAGCGTTACCCAACATAATTAAAAAAGCAAGACATCGAATAAGATGTTTGAGAATGATCATAGGATTCCAACCAATTAAAACAAGGTACCATGAGAGCAAGAATTTTTCTTTTTCTGGTGCTCGGAATTATTTCAAGTGCAAGTGGTCAAAACACCATTGATTTGACCTTCACCGCCGTTGACAATGCTGCATATATTCGGCTTGACAGCATAAAAGTAATGAACCGAACGCAGGGAGATTCCGTGAAACTACTCTGGCCTGATACAACGCTTACATTTCAAACAACGCCGGGTGATTTATTGCTTTTCATTGGTTATGCTCTGGATTACCCTGCGGGAACTTGGTCTCTTGGCAAGAAAGAAAAGAAATTAAAGCTGTATCAGAGTTATCCCAATCCAGTCAGAGACCAAGCCGTAATATCGGTATATCTGCCATCAAAAGGGTTGGTGAACTTTAGCATTTCAGATATCCGGGGCAGGGTGGCATTGAATTTTTACCGAGAGTTTAAAGAAGGCATGCATTCTTTTATATTCCACCCTGGTGAGGAAACGATTTATTTCCTCACAGCCCGGTGGAACGGGATCACACAAAGCATAAAAATCCTTACGGAAGGGCAAGCAGGTGGTAAAACATGTAAACTTGAGTACATAGGCCTTGACCATGAGAATCCATCATTAAAACAATCTCATTTAAAAGCAGGTCTTGTGGTGCATGAATCAGGCATATTGAATGTTCCCGTAACTAAGGTAACGTACACTTTTCAGTTCGCTACGAACATACCCTGCCCTGGAATGCCCACGGTGAAACACGAAGGACAGGTGTACAACACCATCCAGATTTATAGCCAATGCTGGCTAAAGGAAAACCTGAACGTGGGCAGTATGATACCGGGGAACCAAAACCAATCGAACAATGGACTCACGGAAAAATACTGCTACAACAACGAACCCGACAGTTGCAATAAGTACGGTGGTCTTTATCAATGGAACGAAATGATGAACTACACCAGCCAACAAGGCACCCAGGGCATCTGTCCGGTGGGATGGCACCTGCCCACTGATGAGGAGTGGAAGGTGTTGGAAGGGGCAGTGGACAGCAATTATGGAATCGGTGATCCGGAATGGGATATTTCCTGGGTTTATCGAGGTTTTAATGCCGGTGCAAACTTGAAGACCACCACCAGTTTATATCCTAATGGAAACGGTGCTGATCTGTTCGGTTTCTCAGGTCTACCTAGTGGTTACAGATACGGCACCGGTTCTTTTAGCGAGTTTGGCTACATTGGCAAATGGTGGACATCGACGGGGCTCGATGGCTTCGTCGCATGGCACCGTAACCTCGTTTCCCTCGGCCCGGAAGTACGCAGGGACGTCGATGGTGTCATGAATAGTGGTTTCAGTGTCCGTTGTCTCAAGGATTATTAGGTTATTTGATAATTTGAATGTTTGCGCTATAGGGAGAGATCCTATCGAAATTGTAGATTGATACAAAGGAAATTGAAATAAATTCTTACGTTGGGTAATCGAGTAGGCCGCCCCGCCGGCATCGCCGGCAGGGAGAGCCTCTCACACCACTGATCGTACGGGCCACGTAATCAGCGGTTCATTAAACTGTGGGGAAATTTTCATGTAAAGATTGAGTGCTGATTGGTAACCCCTTTTTCTCAGCCTGTTCAGAGTGATTGTTGTTACCAGAATCGGGCTTTGGGCTGTTGCCCACCCTCCCATCCGCGTCCGGTTCCATGACCTGGCTTGTTTCGGCTTGATTCCAAGCCGGATCAGGCTTTTCCTTCTCCGTCCCGGTTTCTTCCAGTCGTGCCAGATACAACATCTCAACCGGTTGCGAACCCAGCCATCGAGGTCTTTAAGTTTGCCGTGAATACTTGCCATACGGAAGTAATTCACCCATCCCCGCTGAACCTCTTTCAGTTTTCGGATTCGTTCATCGAATGAATATGGAGCCGTTTTCCGGGTAATTGCTTTCAGATTCTGTTTGAACCGTTTCCAGCTCTTATCCGAAGCCACCAGTTGGTATTGCCCATAAACGCCTTTTTGATACGTGGAAACAAACCGGAATCCAAGTATCTCAAATTTCACAGGTTTGCGGATGCCGCTTTTGTCCCGGTTGATCGGAAGTTTCAACTTGTTCTTTAGGAACAGGTAGGTGTAATTTCCGTCGATGCGGGCTGCCATATCACTTGTCGTATAAATACTAAAGTCATCTGCGTAGCGGACATATCTTAATTTCCGTCTTTCCAGTTCCTTGTCCAGTTCATGCAACATGATGTTGGACAGTAACGGGCTTAACGGGCTTCCCTGTGGCACGACTTTCCTGCGTTTGGTGAGTTTGCCATTAATCAAAATCGGGGCTCTCAGCCATTTGCGGATCAGGCAAAGCGTTAAAGGACATTTGACCTTGCGGTAAATCAGCTGCAAAAGGATACAATGATCAACCTCGTCGAAGAAGTTTTTCAAGTCAATGTCTACGATGTGACAATGGCCTTCATTGATGTGCCTTTGTGCTGCTAAAACCGCCTGATGGGCGTTGCGTTTGGGACGGAAGCCGTAACTTCCGGATTTAAACTCAACCTCGAATAGAGGGTAGATCACTTGATAAACTGCCTGTTGCAACATCCGGTCGGTGACGGTTGGAATGCCCAGCAGGCGTTTCTTTCCGTTGTCCTTGGGTATTTCTACCCCCCGGATTGGCTGTGGCAGGTATTTTCCAGTCATAATTGATTCAATGATCTGCGATTTGTTCCGCTCGAATTCGGTTAATTGTTCTCGCCGTGTCAAAGTAGCCGATCAGTTCCTGCACTGGGATACCGTCCAAGCCTGCCGAACCCTTATTCGACACCACTTGACGGCTTGCTCTGCGCAAATTATGTCCGTTCAATATACTCCTGATCATCCTGCACTCCTTTGATTTCCCTGTTCCGCTTATGGCAAGGCTGGTAAACTCTGGGTTTAAACCTCATTACCGCATTTGGAACAGCTTAATGTTCGGTCCTTCATTATTTCTGTGAGCCATCCGGTTATCTATACCGGCTCGTTTCCATAGCTACTATGACCTCTGCTGACTTCCCGGTAATTGTTGCCAATTCCCCGGGATCTCCCCTGGTAAGAGCATCTTCCTTCCTCCGATTCCTGCAACATCTACATAACTACCCTTTTTGTGTTCTTCGGGTGTTGCAAGGCTGTGGTTGCTTACCCGGGTAACTATGCCTCATATGCCGTTCCTGTTCGTCAGTACCGGATTTTGCAGTCCCGCTTCCTTCAGTGCATACTTTACAGTATACCACCTTGCGGCTTGCTAATACTTCCGGGTGTCCCCGGCGTAAAAGGGACTTTCACCCCCTGGAAAATTGCACACGCATTGTTAGCCCGGAAAAGTTTATTTGTATATTTAAACTTTTTCTACAGCTTACAACAAGTGTGCGCTGCATCATGCTCATGCAGGGCACACACAAGCTTGCAACCGCAACAAAACCAGCATTGGTTAGGCTATGCAAAGGTTTACATTTGCTGCGATTGCAAGCTGGCCGTTACCCAACATAATGAAAAAATGACCGACATGTAAATATATCTTGAATATGAACATTAAAAAAATATTGTATGAAAGCAAGATTTTTACTTTTATTCCTGGTGTCCGGAATTTTTTCAGGTACCATGGGTCAAAGCACCATTGATTTCACCTTTACCGCTGTTGACAATGCAACCTATGTCAAGCTTGACAGCATCAAAGTGATGAACCGCACTCACTGGAGCGATACGGTCTTGTACTGGCCAGATACAACTCTTACTTATGAAATAACACCTGGCGATACAATGCTATACGTTGGGTATGCAATGGAATTTCCTGTGGGAGTGCAGTCAATCGGTAATCGGGCAGCGCAATTTCAGCTGTCTCAGAGCTATCCAAACCCGGTCAGGGACCAGGCCATAATATCTATGTCCCTGCCATCAAAAGGATTGGTGAACATTACGGTTGCTGATATCCGGGGCAAGGTGGCATTGAACTTTGACCGGAAGCTTCAGGAAGGCACACATTCCTTTATATTCCACTCGGGTAATGAACGGTTCTATATCCTCACAGGACGGTGGAACGGCATCACTCAGAGCATGAAAATCCTTACTGAAGGCCCGGTAAGCGGCAAGACATGCAGGCTTGAATACACCGGTGTTGAAAACTGGAACCCGACATTAAAGCAGTCCCTGGCTGCAACGGATCTTGTGGTGCAGGAATCGGGCATTCTCGATTCTCCCACGACAAACGAAACCTACACTTTCCAGTTCGCAACCAACATCTCTTGCCCGGGAACGCCCACGGTTACATATGAGGGACAGGTTTACAACACCATCCAGATATTCAGTCAATGCTGGTTAAAAGAGAACCTGAATGTAGGCACAATGATTTCTGGGACGCAGGAAATGAGCAATAACAGTGTGATTGAAAAATATTGCTATAACAATGAAGTGGACAGTTGCACAAAATATGGCGGCCTGTACCAATGGGACGAGATGATGCAATATACAACCACGCAGGGTGTACAGGGAATATGCCCGCCGGGCTGGCACCTTCCAACGGATGAGGAATGGAAAATTCTGGAAGGCGCCGTTGACAGCCAATATGGAATAGGTGCCCCCGAGTGGGATATTGAGTATTCTAATAGGGGTTTTGATGCCGGCACGAACCTGAAATCCATAAGTGGCTGGTATTATGGAGGCAACGGCACTGACCGATTTGGTTTTTCGGGTCTGCCGGGTAGCTACCGCTACGACGGTGGTGGTTTCTTCGGCAGTGGCGACTTCGGCAGCTGGTGGACGTCTTCGGAGTTCGATAGCTACGCCGCGTGGAGCCGCTACCTCCCTCGCAACGGTCCGGAAGTAGGCCGGTACTGCGACTACAAGGTTAGCGGTATTAGCGTTCGTTGTCTCAGGGATTATTGACAATTTAACTATCCGCAGTCAGGCGAACGGAGTCCATTATACAATGGATGAAAAGTTGAAAAATGAAAGTAACTTCGTTGGGTAACATGGCGCTAAATTGCAATAAATCCAGCATTACCGGCACCTTACAAAGGTTTGACTTTTACTGCGTTTAGCGGCCACACGTTAGCGTTCATTGGAATTAAAAGAAAATAACTATTAAATAAGTCTAAGCTTATAAAACCGAAAGTTATGAAAAAATCTACATTTATTATTTTCTTGGCACTTGCCGTGCTGAAAATCCAGGCACAGGACTATCTTATTAGCTTTGCAGGTACAGGCGCAACTACAGAAATAGACACCATTAAAGTTGATAACCTAACAAGTGGAGCAACTGTTATTTTGAACGGGGGAGATATTTTGCATTTAATCCCGCCAGTGGGCATTGTCTCCCTGGATATTGCCAATGGAACTTTACAGATTTACCCAAACCCGATGACAGAGGAGTCAATGTTGACATTTATTGTCCCCGAGAGCGGCAATGCGGTAATATGTATTGTTGACTTATCCGGAAAAACGGTTTATCAGATCAATACATTGCTTTCACGCGGAACACATAATTTCCGTGTTTCCGGAATTAATCATGGGATATATTTTGTGAAAGTTACCGGGAAAAACTATACCTGTTCAGCAAAACTGATAAGTCAAAGCAACCTGCAAAGCCAGGCAGTAATTAAGTATGTTTCTTCTGAAGACAATACCTCAGGCGGTCCTTTGAAAAGCGTTGCAGCAACGATTGATATGCCATATACCAATGGTGATCAGTTACTTTTCAAAGGTATTTCGGGGATTTACAGCACAATAGTTACCGATGTGCCTGTAAGCAGTAAAACAATAACTTTCAATTTTGTGGCATGTACGGATAATGAAGGTAATAATTATACAATAGTTGAAATAGGCGCCCAGATATGGATGGCGGAAAACCTGAATGTGGGAACGAGGATTAATGGAAGTCTGGATCAAACCAACAACAGTATTATCGAAAAGTATTGTTATGATGATAATGAGGCGAACTGTGACATATATGGTGGTTTATACCAATGGGATGAGATGATGCAATATGTCACTACAGAGGGTGTGCAAGGAATTTGTCCGACAGATTGGCATTTGCCAACTGATGGAGAATGGACAACACTGACAACCTATCTGGGTGGTGAAAGTATAGCAGGAGGTAATATGAAAGAAACAGGCACCACGCATTGGTTATCACCTAATACCGGTGCTACCAATAGCAACGGATTTTCTGCCCTTCCGGGCGGCCTCCATAGCAACACTGTCGATTTCTACAATCTCACTCGCAACGCCTACTTCTGGTCGTCGTCGGAGTACTCGTCGTCAGGCGCGTGGGACCGGGACCTCGGCCGCAGTTACGAGGACGTGTACCGTTACAGCAGCAGCAAGGCATACGGTTTTTCTGCCCGCTGTGTCCAGGATTGATAATTTGATTATTTCACAGGGAGGCCTGTGCGAGGGCTTCGTGTTTTTTTACGATGGATTTTTAAACGATCATAAATGGGGCAGTACTCTCATTTGCCGGTTTACAAAACTAGCCACGATTTGTTTATGAGCACTTTAGCATATAACGACGAAAAGCCAACGAACACTAACACGCGCATAAACGCTACAATGCTAATGTTTTACATTCTTTGATAATATAATTCGTTGCAGCGTTTATGCGCCACACGTTATGTGGGATTATTATAGAAAAAATTTGCTTTCAGTACCAATATTTGGTATTTTTGTAAAAAATCAATTATAATGAGCAAGAACACATCCATTTCATTAGGAGATCATTTTGAAAGCTTTATATCAAAAAAAGTAAGATCAGGAAGGTACCATTCTGCAAGTGAGGTCATTCGGGATGGATTAAGATTACTGGAACAGGAGGAGAGAAAAATAGAAGCGATAAAATCTGCCCTTGAACTAGGTGAAAAAAGTGGAATTGCGCAGGATTTTAATGCAAAGAACCACATAAAATCACTTCATACGAAGCAAATGTAGGTATGGCCAAGTACAGGTTTACAAATGAAGCTGTAAAAGATCTTGAAGAAATTTGGTCTTATACAAAACAAAAATGGTCGGTTGAACAAGCGGACAGATATTATTATTTGATTATTGATGAAATAGAATTCATCTCGTCAAATCCTCTTCTTGGAAAATCAATTGATTTTATTAAAGAAGGATATAGGTCAACAAAAGTTAAATCTCATTTGGTTTTTTATAAGCAACATGAAGACGATGCGACCTTAATCGTAAGAATTTTACATCAGAGTATGGATTGCGAGAAAAGGATGAAATAATTCCAGCTTTATTAAAAATAACCCCTCATAACATGCCGCTAAATCGGAACAAAACCGACTGATTCGTGCTCATTATGGTGCTGTCTTTGATGCGTTTAGCGGCCGCACGTTAGCTGCAACGCAGAAAAATAGAAAAACAAAAAATCAAAATGCATATTTAGAAATTAAAGGAGTAATATTATGGAAAGTAAAAGTGGAAAAGTAGTTCTGATTACTGGGGCAAACAAAGGAATTGGTAAGGAAATAGCACGTCAACTAGGTTTACTCGGATATACAGTTGTAATCACAGCTCGTGACCAAAAGACTGGCTCAACGGCGGTTGAAGAACTTGTTGCAGCAGGTTGCGATGCTCATACTGTGCAACTCGAAGTTACTAGTGCCGACGATATAGCCAATCTTGTGACGTATCTTGAAAAGAAATATGGTAAGCTTGACGTGTTAGTAAATAACGCTGGGATTGCTATAGAATGGGACGGAAAACCAACTAATTCGGAAAAGATTCGACGTACACTCGAAGTCAACCTTATCGCCCCCTATGCAATTACAGAAGCATTAGTGCCTCTTCTTTCAGTCAGTGACGACGCTAGGGTGATTAACCAATCATCGCAATTAGGCTCTATTGATGCAGCTGAGAATATGTGGCAGTATGTTTCGGGATTCATGACCGTAGGATACGCGACATCTAAGGCTGGTCTTAATATGCTTACACAGATTCAATCCAAAACACTGGGAGTTAAGGGAATTGCAGTTGCTGCAGCACATCCGGGTTGGGTAAAGACTGATCTTGGCACAGATTCTGCCCCCATGGAAGTTGAAGAGGGAGCAAGTACAGTAGTTAGTCTAGTGACAATTGCCCGGGACCGGTTTCCTCATGGACAGTTAGTACACAAAGGTGTGCGCATACCTTGGTAGTGCCAATTTTAATTGAAAAGACATGTAGTTAATGAGCCGGTTACAACAATTTGGGCATTAATCGGTTGGAAAGGTTCACCCGGTCTACTAACCTTCACCCGCCTACGATCCGAAACCCAGGCAACCCCAAACGGTTGTAACCGGCGAGCGTTAGTGGTGGTTTTATTGAAAGGGAAATCCTTCTTTGATTGAAATAATAATTATTAAATCGATTGTTAGCAACTAAAGCAAACATAAGTTAAAAAAGGAACTATGAAAAATTTTATTTTTTTAATAACACAAGATTAATTTTTCTGTTGGTGTCATGCCAAAACACTTCTAAACCAAAAAGTGATTCCAAATTGAATCTTCAAAATAATCAATTCATAGGGTCATGGATTCAACCGAATCCTATTAATGAGAAGGAAGTTCAAGGTTTTATTTTAAATACGGATGGAACGTCCCAGTCAATAAATATGGCGACACTGAAATATAAGAAATGGTGGATTGATTCGAATAAATTGGTTCTTGTTTTTGAAAGTATAGGAAATAGAGTTTCAAGCATAGATACATTAAAATATGATGTGGTTGTCATCAATGACAAGGAATTAAAACTGAAGAATGGTGATTACCTTGATGAGTATCGAAGAAAATAAAACCACCACTAATAAATAGGACTTTGTGTGGCACGCAGTGCCCAGCATGAAGTCCACGTTGAACAAAATCGCAATGGTGCAGGTTTCCTATGCACTTTACGCCAGAAGTTTCAGTTTAAATGCATCCGGATGGGTTCCGGGTGATGTGTCTTTTCAGTGTTTTTTCCCTTTGAAGTAGTTCCTTTTCCGATATATTTACCCCGTCTTCCAGTAAATGAGTCGCGTAACTGTGTCGTAAGGAATGCAAAGAAACATCTTTGGTAATACCTGTTTTCTTTAACGCTTGACGCATCACCCAACTTAACCCTTTTACACTATAGCGACCATCAGCCTCCTTGCCATTGAAAATCCATGTGTAAGGATGTTCAATTGAAAAATATTTACGAAGGCCTTTTGCCATGTATTCCGACAAGGGAACCATCCGGTCTTTGTTGTATTTGCTCTGCCTGATATGTATCGTCTTACGTTCAAAGTCAACATCTGAGATTTTAAGGTTGACGGCCTCCTGTGACCTCAGTCCGGCAGAATATATTAGTGACAGCAAAATACGATGCTTGAGCAGGGCCGGAGCCTTAAATAACTCCCGTAATTCGCTCCGGTTTAAGACCACTTGTAGTTTAATTTCTTCTTTGAGCGATGGAAGTAAAATTGCACGCTTATTTTGTCCGATCAGCCGGAAATAATAGCGTAAACCGTAAATTGCATGCTTAAAGGTACTACGAGAGGGTTTCTGGGGGTTTGATGCAAGCGCGGCAAGGTATTCGTTGATCTCTTCTTCTGAAATATCCTCCGGCAAACGACCAAAATGCAAACAGATCAGGGCTACACGTCGGATATAATTTTCTAACGTACTTTTGCTCTGTCCGCGCAAAACAACCTGCTGCTGGAGCATTTTGTAAACTTTTTCAAAGCCATCAACCGTTTGGGTGGCTTTCACCACAATCGTCGGTTCATTTCTTTTCATGGTACTGAGATTTTTAGGTTAAAAACTAAATTTGGGAGCGGCTACTCCCTGCTCAGTACTATTTTACTAAATTTGTGGATAGCTATCCCACGATAGTGGGATTTAGTTCAACAAGCCGGTAGCCGAGCAATGCGGGCAGTTTCCGAAGGGTGGCATTCAACAAACCTATAAACGATAGAGGAAAAGAAAATATAGAACAAGTAAAACCCGCACTTGCAGCTGCCGGCGGCACGTTACCTGCAACCGTTGGGGACGGTTTACTTCAAACGGACAAGCTATTACGGACAGACAAATTTTAACATTGACAATTAAACCAATAGCATATGACCAAGTATTACTTAAACAATCCAATTTATACTCTGGTGTTAGTTTTAATTTTTTTGACTTGCTGCAACGGACAAACCAAAACAAAATCACAGATAGACAACAAACTCGAGCCAAAATCAATTTCAACAGGACAACTTAAACTTGTAAAAACACAAGGCTCTACTGTAGGCGATAATGTGTGGTGTGCCTTGCAGGACAGAGCAGGTAATATTTGGTTCGGTACTACAGGCGAAGGAGTTTATCGCTACGATGGGAAAGCCTTTACCCAGTTTACTCATAAAGATGGGTTAAGCAGCAATTGCGTCTATTCAATATTGGAAGATAAAGAAGGGAAAGTTTGGGTAGGAACCTCTAATGGAATTTGCCTTTATGATGGTAAACACATTTCAGCTATTGCAATTCCTCAAACCATAATTCCTATGAATACACCCAACGAATACTACAACGAATGGTCAACCAAAAGATCAGTATGGAGTATGCTCCAGGATAGTAAAGGCACTATTTGGTTTGGAGCGGGTGATGGTATGTATTGCTATGATGGTAAAATCTTTACTCGTTTTTTAGACAATTACAGTGTAGCAAATAAAGACAACCTTCATCTCAAAATGGTTGACGCCATGTTAGAAGATAAGAATGGAAATATATGGTTTGCTTCCGGTTGTCCGCCAGGCATGGAAGGTGTAATTCGTTACGATGGAAAATCAATAAGCAGTTTTAAACCCAATGGCGATAGTTGGGTTCGCTACATCAAAGAAGATAATAACGGAAACTTATGGTTTGGTGGCCGAAGTCATGGTAACTTTATTTACGATGGAAAAACTTTTATCAATTTTACTGCTAAACATAGAATCGGAAATCCTGTTTTAGTAGACAAATTGGGTAATATTTGGTTTAGCGGTAACGAAGATGATAATTTGGAAAGTGGAGAGATATGGAGTTACGATGGCAAAACCTTTAAGAATTATACGATAAAAGACGGTATGGGTAAATACTTCGTTTGGTGTATGTTTGAAGATAGAAATGGCAACATTTGGATTGGCACACGGAACACAGAGTTGTATAAATATGATGGCAAGACTTTTAATAATTATAATGAATAGCAAACTTGGACGTACGCAGCTTCGGACAGAAAAAACGGCAGCAGGTAACGAGCCGGCAGCCGACAAAACGGGGAGCCATGGTTCGGATAGGGGTCGGGGCTACTAAACATGGAAACGAAAATCGAAAATATGACCTGCTATCGCCCGCACATGCGGCTGCCGGCCGGCCGTTAGGTGTGAGTTTTATTAGGAGAGAAACGGACGAGGAATTATTGCAAAATTGGATATTTCGATGATTGTTGAAGAGTATATTAAAAGAATCGTTGGAACATCAGATGCTTTGGGTCAACTCCAATCATCAATAATTAAATCATTTCAATCAACATCTTTTAAGTTGTTTTGGAGGAATTGGAATCCATTATTTGGATATTTTTTATCAAAAATTATTAATAGGCCAGTTTCAAGGAAACTCAATGGTGTGATTTCGTCATTATTTACATTTCTATTCAGCGGTTTAATTTTGCATGACATATGGATAATGCCTTTGTTTTACATTTTGTTTCATAGGATTGTTTTCTTCCCTGTAACATTGATATTTTTTTGTTTTTGGTTTGTAATGATTTTAGAAAGTTCGATTAAATTTCGAAAAAATTTAAATAATAGAAGAATTCATGTTTTGATAAATATAATTTATGTGATAGGAGGTAGTGTATTAGGAGGTCTAATCTCATCTATAATTTAACTGATTCGTCACCATATTTAATAGTTATATTTGTATTTAATTCGAATATAACCTACACCTAACGAGCCGTCAGCCGAGTAATGCGGTCGGTTTCCGGAGGCTGGCATTCACCGAACTAGCAAATGATACTGGTGGACAAGAATTGAACAAGTAAAGCCCGCACTGCTGCTACTAGCGGTAAATTATGCACAATTATTTCAATACAAATTATAAACTCATACATTTAATAAAACTAATTATCCGCTATTATTTGTGAATAATTTAAAATGGCAAGGACAAAATATTAATAACAAACTGATATTATTATGAAAAAATGTATTTCAATTCTAATGTTTGCTTTAACAGTATCAATTTTTGCTTCTGCTCAGAAAGATGCAGATGGATGCAAGGATCACGAACTTTTAACAAGACTGGAGAATTTTTATATTTCAGATTGTAGTGAAAACTACAATGAACTTCAGCTTCGAACCAGCGTTAGTAAAACAGAAACAAAAGAGGGCAACCTTTTTTATTATTACTACAGATATAATTTTGATGCAGGTGTAAAAATGAAAAGCCCGTTGCAAATCGTAAAAAACTATGAAAATGCCATAGTTAAAAATGGTGGTCGATTGGTTTATAAAAACACAAATGCTTCAGAAGGTGATAT
>CAIYES010000318.1 GCA_903925275.1 uncultured Bacteroidales bacterium | reverse complement strand
TGGCTTTGACATAACTGAGCCCGAGTCCGAACCCTTTTATGTTATGGATATTACCGGATGTGACCCTGAAAAATTTGTCGAAGACCCTTCGCTGGGTCTCCGTTGACATTCCCAGTCCTCTGTCCTTTACGCCAAAGTAGAATTTTCCCGACTTGTTGAAAGAAAACACTTCGATTTCCGGTTTGACAATGGAATATTTATTGGCATTGTCAAGCAGGTTGAGCAGGACATTTCGCAGGTGGTCCTCGTCAACCTCAGCCCAGGGATTTTCTGCTTCCAGCCGGGTGATGATCGTGCCTTCCCGTTTCTCGATCTGGAGGCGGTAATGGGCAACGGCTTTTTCAATCAGGTAATGCATGTCGACCAATGTCGGCCGCAGGTGAAAATCGCGGCTGTCAAGCAGGGCCATCTGCAGCACCTGTTCAACCCGGGTATTCATCCGTGTGTTTTCCTCCTTGATGATCCTGGTAAAGTTACGGATTGTTTCGGGTTCCGAGATTACCCGTGGGTTGGTGATGGAATCGGCTGCAATGGAAATCGTGGCTATGGGGGTTTTGAATTCATGCGTCATGTTGTTGATGAAATCGGTTTTAATGTCCGATATCTTCTTCTGACGGATCATCACCACGATACTGGCACCCGACGAAAGGATTATGATCAGGGTAAACAGGATCGAACCAATCAATAACAGGGAGAGGGATTTCAGTACATGTGTTTTTTGGCCTGGAAAGTAAACCAGCAGCAGATCCGGTTTTTTAAACAGATCATTAGGAAAAAGGGATACTTTGTGTTCTGTATTGGAATAGCTGGAATTAAACCCCGCCGACCTGATTGGAATGTGGTTGGTGTCGTTTGACGGGGAAAGGACGGCAAATTCAAATGGCAGGTCGATTCCCTTGTCGTTAAAGGATTTGCCCAGGGCGGCCTGCAGTGTTTTTTTATTGATCCGTTGTTGGATTGGCGCTGGTTTAGTTTCAATGGCAATGGCCATTTGCTTGATGAAATCCTGGATCTTCCTGGCCTTGTTGTCAAGTTTCTGGAGGTTATCCTCCCTGAGAATTTTCCTGTTTTTATTACCCTGGTGCTGCCGGTGAGGCATGGCGCGGAAAAACTGGGGCATTACGTACCTTACATGGCGTGAACCGTCTTTTCCCACCGTATCGAGAATAATCTCCGGTTCCCCGGCAGTTTCACCCTGTGTTGACTGACCATAGGAGTTCGCCGTCTGTTCCTGGGTATTAATATCCATCAGAGAATCAATCCTGCTGAACTGGTCGTTCCATTCAAAGCTGAATTCATCCATTTCTGAGGGTGGCATCTCCTGATAATATTGTTCCATGCTTACGGTCACCGAATCAATCCCATGCTGGATGGGGACCACGTTGTATTGATAGGAATAATGAAAAACACCGGCCGGAGGGCCCTGTTGTTTGAATTGAGGAGGAGGGGGCGGGGGTGGGTTCTGTTTACGCGATACAGGCATCTCATTCAACACCATAAGGGAATCGAGCCTCTCCTTGATCGCCTGGGTGGTGTCTTTCGTGAAGGCTTTGACGATCCTCATAATACTGTCGCCTTCAAAATTCCTGCTGATAAAATACATGTTTTCCCTGGTTTCGATTTTGTCGACCACGCTGCCAAGCGCATCGTTGACACTTCGCGAAAACTGGGCCTCCTTGACCTGAAATGCGTTGCGGATCCAGAAAAACTGTACAATGATG
>CAIYES010000317.1 GCA_903925275.1 uncultured Bacteroidales bacterium | reverse complement strand
TGATCTCATACTGATCTTTAACCGGTAAAAGGAGGCTGTCGATATTTTCGATTGTTGAATTCCGGATTCTTAACCCCGGAAATTCCCCCAGCATATTTTCCAGGTAGGATTCTTTACTTGAAAAACTTTTATACTTATTCCGAAAATCGAGTGCGGCATAATCCGATCGCAGAAAACTCATGGTTCCGTTGAGTTGAAGGTCGTCATCAATGGTCAGGTTGTAAAATATTATCTCTTTTTCCTTTTTATCGGTTTTCAATTCCACTGATTCACTGTTTTTAAGATCGTACAGCCTTCCGAATAAATTCAGGTCACGTTCAGGCAACAAATCGTAGGGTGCATTTTCTTCAGTAGCATCCATCAAAAATTGCTCACCGTTCAAATTGACCCTGGCTATGACATAATTCAGTTTATTAAGGCTGGGACTGACAGGTGACAGAAAGCCATTATCACGGGTACTTAACAATACCGGTGTTGCCTGCAAGCCAATTTTATTCAATAATTGTATCAGCGCCAGGTTTATATCTGCCGAATTTCCCGATTGTTTGTCAAACGCCCATTTGATGTTTGATTCTGACGTATAAAGACTTTCATATTTATTCCATTTATAGGTTTTTATAAACGCATGGGCCAATCGCAATTTATCCTTGTCTGTTTTGGCCTTTGCGATTATTTCTTTTGCAGCGTGGTTCAAATAGGAATCGCTTCGCAATGGTACGCCAAAATAGTCGTTATCATAAAGGTGGCTGGAAAGCGCTTCCCAGGTTGTGGTAAAAGCTTCATATACGGTATAATAATGAATATCATAAATGTCAAAATCAAGTCTTGTCAGATAGTTTTGCGGACTGCTGATGTAAGGTTCAGGCTTAAAGGCGGGCATGTTTTCGGCAATCCAATGCCCTTCTTCATTCAATTTTAATGGTTCAAACCCGGAGAAATTCTTACGAATAGACACATACTGGCTATTTCTCATGATCAGTTCGCTATGCCTGACCGGGATTTCCTGCTGAAATTCCCACTCATTCGGGATACCATTGTATACAAATTTAATATCGATCACCGATCCGACTTTAACATTTGGCATCGAGATACATATCCTTTTCATACGCCCGTTTATTGTTTCCGTATAGATTGATCCGGATTCAAGTTTACTTTCAACAATCTGGCCATTGACAAGGTTATAGGTGATTCCCTTTACATTGGCATTATGGTATGGTGGAAATTTTTTATTTGCCCAGGAGTATCCAGTTTTTTTCAGAATTTTGATCCTGGTTAGTTGTGTAAAGGAAAAATCACTGGATTCAAAATATCCATAATCACAAAGGATAACTGCCGGAGCGCTGGTATCAGCTTCATAGGATGTCGTTTTCAACTCTTCCAGGCTAACCTCGCCAAATTTGATGGGTGGTTTTTCGGCAAAAGATGACTTTGCCATAAAAACCAATGCCATGAAAAAAAAGCATGACAACTGTCTCATAAAAACCGTGTTTGGTAGACCAAAGGCCTATTCAATGAATTTACATTTGAAAGGGTAAATATACAGTTTTTTCATTGCCAACCACCGTAGAATGGTGTTATATGGTAAAGTTACAGTCCCTTAATCTGTTAATTTTCGGATTGCGGAAATGAAAAAAATGAAATTAAGCTAAAAATTACTGTAAGATAAACGATGTTAAATTCAATTTTCAGGAAATGGAGAAAAGCAATTAACTTCAGGACTGACAGAAATCATATACCGGGTTATTTTACAAAAGCTTTGATAAGTTTCGCTTTGAATGGAGATTTGTTAGTGATTTTATAGGAATTTGCCGCAGCCGGGATCACAAAGGTTTCTGCATAACAGAACCTGCGGGTCATCCCGGATGCAGTTTGCAAAATGACTTCAGAACCTTCGACAAGGCTGAGTACATGGCATTTTCCGCCTGTTTCAACAGAGATTTCATGGTCGAATTCAAACCGATGAACATCATAGAGATGACCGGCATGGGTTGGAAGGTGCCATAACTCCCATCCCGCACCTTTATCGAGTAATACAGGTTTCGAAATGAAATCGTTGGCTATATTATCTCCACACCGGTCGAAACAGAGATTATCCATTCCACGCGATATGTTCAGCTGGCGTGGTTTCCCGTCAAGATCCGGACGAAGCCAATCGTAAAGTTTAAAGGTGAAAATATATGGTGTTGAACTGATTTCCAACACAAGATTATTGATTCCCGATCCATGGATGGTGCCGGGTGGAATCAGAAAGAGATCATGCTTTTTTGAAGGAAGGCGTTGTACATATTTTTCGATATCCAATGGCACTGAATCGCGAAAACTCATTTCCAGAGAATTTCTGAATTCCACCGGATCAATATTTTCCTGAAAACCAAGATAAACCCCGGAGTCACCTTCAGAATCCAGAATATAGTAGGTTTCTTCCTGGGTGAAATCTTCCCCAAATTGAGTTTTCATGTACTCCTTTTTTGGGTGGCACTGGACCGAAAGATTTCCCCCGCTGAAAGTGTCAAGAAAATCGAACCTGATGGGGAATTCATTCCCGAACTGCCTGTAGTTTTCTCCAAGCACCTGGGAAGCTGCCCGATACATTAGCCAGTCGAACGAGATTTCCATCATGGCATCCGTGCCTCCGAGCAGAAGCCCGTTTTCCGGAACGATGAGTTCGAAAGACCATGCATAGTTTGGCACATCATCGCATAGACCGGTGATGTGTTCCCTGATCCAGTTTCCTCCCCAGGCACCGGGTTCAAACCAGGGCCGGACGCGAAAAAAGTTAACTGCCATCGAATCAAGGGTGGCCAGGATACTCTCCCCGAAAGCCCAGGTGATGTCATCCGGGCGTTGCAGATCTGCGAAGATGCCGATTGTGTTAATAAAATTCCCTTTATGACGGTTCAGTACAATCCAGTCTACAAAATAGAAACGTTTATACATTTTTTTCGGGTCGCCGGGTTCAGTGCACGCGAGATTGGTGATGCAGCCAGCTCTTGACCTGTACTGGATTTCATTCTTGGGAAGGTCGATGTAAATGTTAAACCCCGAAATTTCAGACAAGAAGGCACCGGTTCCATAAAAGATTGTCAGTGTGCTGCTATGCACCGGCGCCAGGTTTTTCAACTTGTCCGGATCGAAAAAGTCGATGAGGAGAAGGTTTGTCCGGGTTCCGAAAAGGGGGTCAGCGCCGCCCAGGAATGGCTCAACCAGAACTTCGACTTGTTCCGGGGCCCTGAATGCCAATGAAACATCCACCCATGCTGCCTGGATGCCTTGATTTTGCAGGGATTTATCCAGCCGCGTTCTAAGATCCTTCCAGAGAACACCTGTATACCCATCAATAATAACCGTTGTATGGAGTGAGACCTGCTCAGCAAATGATTCAAATCCCCGGTAAACCAATCCCTGTTGTAACGGGAAGGTAGGGTAAATGTCGTAACCGGCTGTTTCATTCACCGGTTTTACAGGTGGAAGAATAAATTGCGAAGTATTTCGAATCGCTCCTTTCATTACGTCGTGTCTCTTCGTGCTGGTTCGTTTCTCATCAGGAAAGACTTTATTTATTTAAACGCAGCCAGTGATACTTCATGATAGAATATATCATCCGAAAGCCTCGCACTTCCTGCAAGTGCAGCATTTTCAGCCATGGCCGATACATATACACGGAGTCTCCGGACTTTTTTATGGTCCAATTCCTTATGAAAAGGCTCTTTGAAGAAATCGTAATTGTTAGCTATGTTTCCACCAATCACAAGGCAATCTGCCTGGAAGTTCCTGATCAGCGGGGCAAGAAAAATGCCAAGATTTTTACCGAATTCGTTGAAAATTTGACGGGCAGCAGGATCGGTTTGATGTATTTCAGCGATTTCCCTTACACCTGATAACTTCACCCGAGTATTTTCCAGGTACCGCCTGATGAACCACCTGGTAGAAAAATGATCATCTGCAATTGAATCGCCAAAAGGCAGGTGGTAAACCCAGCCATGAAGCGGAACCGTATCCCCGGTCTCAATCGGAATGCCATTTATCATGAAAGCTGAGCCGAAACCAGTGCCGAGGGTTATGGCCATCACGCGTTCGTGATTTCCTGCCTCACCGAGCCAGGCTTCCCCGATGGCAAAACAGGTGGCATCATTGAGAAACCGGACAGAAATGTTTTCAGGAAGACCCGGGCAAGTCTTCATTTTTTGCCGGATATCGATTCCATAGAGTGAATCAAATTTCTGGACACCCATAAACTTCGCGATCCCTCTGTCGTAATCGAACGGGCCGGGCATGGCAAATCCGATTCCTGTAATCGGATGTTCTTTTGATTTTGAGCAGGTTTCAGCCAGGCATAATTTCCATGCAGAGAGAATTTCTTCGTCCGAACCATTGCTGTTTACCAGATATCTTGAATATGTCGCAGGAAGAATTGCCGCACCGTCAAGGTCTACAGCTATTGTACTGATGTGGCTGCCACCGATATCAGCACCAATGGATATTTTTTTCATTTTGTCCACTCAACAAATATACAACTTCACCCCGCTTCCAATTGCCTTTACCCGGGAAAATGTCCCCTTTCTGTCCCAAAACAAAATAAAAAACCCTGATTATATTTGATAATCAGGGTTTTTTATTTCAGTTTTGTTGACCCACCAGGATTCGAACCTGGGCCGAGAGAACCAAAATCTCTTGTGCTGCCGTTACACCATGGGTCAGTGGGATTAAGTGTTAAGTGTTAAGTGTTAAGTAACTAATTGTTAAGTGCATTCTTTGAAAGCTTGGTGAAGGTACTCCCCTCCCTGTTTCGGGGAGGGGTTGGGGGTGAGGTATGAAAGTTTTAAGTTTTAGGTTTTATTGGTTAGTATTACGGCTTATGTCGTTTTCGTTTGAGGGTGCAAAGGTAGAAAATATTTTCTTTTGGCTCTTACAGGGAAGTGAAAAAAAATCCTTTTCACTTGTTAGGGGTAATTTTGTACTTTTGTAATCTAATCTTTCCTGAAAAATCGCTGTCACATGAAGAATTTCCAAAAACTGAACAACATCTTCGGTTGGACAACATTTATTATTGCATCAACAGTTTATCTCCTTTCCATCGAACCCACTGCCAGTTGGTGGGACTGTGGTGAATACATTGCCACTGCATTCAAACTGCAGGTTGGACATCCTCCCGGAGCTCCCTTGTTCCAGATGCTCGGCAGGTTTTTCTCCCTCTTTGCCTTCGGGGATGTATCGCATGTAGCCATGATGGTCAATGTGATGTCGGCGCTTTCGAGTGGATTTACCATTTTGTTCCTTTTCTGGAGCATCGTTTTATTTGCAATAAAACTTGTAAACCCCAACGGTGAAATGACCCCCGTTCAGATGTATACTGTGTTTGGTGCCGCATTCATCGGTGCCATGGCTTATACATTCAGCGACACATTCTGGTTTTCTGCGGAGGAAGGTGAAGTATATGCCATGTCCTCTTTTTTTACAGCCATGTCGTTTTGGGCTATCCTGAAGTGGGAATCGGTTGCCGATGAGAAACATTCCTATCGCTGGCTTGTGCTGATCGCTTTTATGATTGGCCTTGCTATTGGTGTTCACCTGCTGAACCTGTTGGTTATCCCTGCAACCTGCATGGTCTATTACTATAAAAAATTCAAAACCACCACGCTTGGAATGATATTGACTTTTACCCTGTCAATTCTTATCCTTGCGTTTGTCATGTTTATCATCATCCCTTACATGGTCGAATTGTCGGGGAAATTTGAATTGCTTTTTGTGAACAGCTTTGGAATGCCATTCAATTCGGGCACGATAATATATTTTGTCCTTCTCATCGGATTGCTCATCTGGGGATTGTATTATACCCGAAAAAAGGGAAAGACTGTCCTCAATACCATAATATTATCCTTCACCTTTATCCTGATTGGCTATTCCTCATTTTTAATGCTGGTTATCCGTGCCAATTCGAATCCTCCAATCAATGAAAATGCGCCAAAGGATGCCATAAGCTTGCTCTCCTACCTGAACCGTGAACAATATGGCGATTTTCCGATTGCATTCGGACAATATTACAATGCACCCATCAAGGATTATGCTGATGGAAATCCGGTTTATCAAAAGGATGTGAAGTCGGGAAAATATATCATCATCGATAACCGCCAGGGTACAGTGCCTGTTTGGGATCCTCTTTTTACAACTATTTTTCCACGTATGTGGAGCAATCAGCGCAAAGGGTCCGAGGCATTTTACAAAAAATGGGGTGGCCCGGGAGTTCCCATCGAAGTTACCGGGCGCGACGACAAACCTGAAATACGCAACCGTCCGACTTTTGGCGAGAATCTGAAATATTTTTTCACCTACCAGATCGGCGTTATGTACATCCGTTACTTTATGTGGAATTTTGCCGGACGGCAGAATGATGTGCAGGGCTATGGAGGCTTTGAAGATGGTAACTGGATCAGTGGTATTCCGTTCCTTGACAAAATGCGGCTGGGCCATGATATGAAAAACCTGCCCGACAGTAAAGCGAACCGGGGTACCAATAAATATTATATGTTACCCCTGCTCCTGGGGCTTATCGGTTTTTTCTTCCACGTGAACAAGGATTTTAAAGGTACGATGATCATTTCGCTTCTGTTTATCATGACAGGCCTGGCCATTCTTGTATACCTGAACCAACAGCCCTACGAGCCACGTGAACGTGATTATGCATATGCCGCTTCATTCTATGCATTTTCGATCTGGATCGGCCTGGGCATTATTCCTCTGGTAAACTGGTTGCGCAGATGGTTGAGTGAAATTACTTCCGTGGCTGTTGTATTTGTGCTTTGCCTGGTGCTTGTCCCCGGAATCATGGCCAAAGAGAACTGGGATGATCACGACCGTTCAGGCAAATATGCATGCCGCGATTTTGCAGCAGATTACCTGAAATCATGCGATCCGCAAGGGATATTGTTTACCAACGGTGATAACGACACCTTCCCTTTATGGTATGACCAGGAGGTTGAAGGGATCGGAACAGATGTGAGGGTGGTCAATCTGATGCTCGCCTCAGGTCCCTGGTACATCAATCAATTATATCAAAAAGCCTATAATTCGAACCCTATACCTTTGACGTTGAGCAAAGAGCAATACCAGCAGGGGACAAATGACATACTGCCTTTTTACGATATCGGATTAAAAGGTTATGTGGAACTGAAAGACATGATCGATTTTATCAAAAGTGACGATCCACAAACGTTTATTCCATTGCAGAATGGAGATAAAATGAAGTTCTTTCCATCAAAAAAGGTCAAGATTACCGTCGATTCGGCAGCCTGTGTGAAATATGGCATTGTGCCAAAACATCTTCGTGGCAAGATGGTTGATTCAATTTACTGGACCATCCGTACAAATCAATTGTATAAAAACGACCTGATGCTGCTCGACCTGCTTGCTTCAAACAAATGGGAACGTCCGCTCTATTTTGCAGCCCCGTCAAGTGTCAGCCATTGCGTGGCTATTGATTCCTTTTGCCTTGTACAGGGCTGGGTTTATAAATTCATGCCTGTAAAGGCCGGTCCTGCTGACTATATCGGAGGAATGGGCGGGGTAGATGCTTTGACCTCATACGATATTCTTAAAAATAAATGTGCATGGGGTAATCTCAGTGATCCGCATGTGTATGTTGATCCTGAAAGTCTTAACAATTCGGTAAGGCCTAAAACAAACATCATGCGCGTTGCTCAATCGCTGCAGGAAATGGGAAAGAATAAAGAGGCCATTGAAATGATGGATATTTACATCAAAAATTTCCCTGATTCAAAGGTTCCGTTCGATATGTATATGCTTCCATATGCTGAGATCTACTACAAAGCCGGAGCTGTTGACAAAGCAAACAAACTGGTTGAACGGGTTGCCACGATATACAGTCAGAACCTTGATTATTACTATTCCTATTCTCCTCAGAACAGGCAATATTTTGATCAGGAAGTTCAAACTGCATTGGGAATTATTAAACGCCTGTCGATGGTGGCCTCTGAGAATAACCAGCCAAAGCTGGCCGCCAAGATGGATACCCTGTTCAATATGAAGATAAAGTCGTTACAATAGGAAGAAAATAGCAGATATGTTATATTTGTCAATAATCTGGAACCCGAGTCCGGATATTTTTCACATCGGTGGTTTTGCAGTGCGATGGTATGGACTTTTCTTCGCGCTCTCTTTTTTCTTCGGGTATCTGATCATGCAAAAGTTTTTTTTAAAGGAAGGTGTCCCGATTGCCTTGCTGGACGAACTTACAACATACATGATTGTCGGGACTATTGTCGGAGCGCGATTGGGACATGTGTTTTTTTATGAGCCATCCTGGTATCTGGCACATCCTATTAAAATTTTTGAGGTTTGGGAAGGAGGATTGGCTAGTCATGGAGCGGCTATCGGAATCATTCTCTCGATGCTTATTTTTTCACATGTCCGCAAGAAACCTTTTCTGTGGGTTATGGATCGGGTTGTTATCACGGTTGCCCTTGCGGGTTTCATGATCCGAATGGGGAACCTGATGAACTCAGAAATATTCGGCCTGCCCACCACCCTACCCTGGGGTTTTCAGTTTCTCCGTGCATCAACCCCTTCCGAAAGCCTTTTACCCCGCCACCCGACTCAGATTTATGAAGGATTATCCTATTTGGCTTTTTTCTTCTTTCTATGGTGGTACTACTATAAAAAAGACGGAAAACCGGCACAGGGGCAGATATTCGGGTTCTTTCTGATTCTCGTTTTCGGGGTACGGTTTCTCATCGAATTTATTAAAGAGCCTCAGGTTGGATTTGAACGCGGGATGTTGTTGAATATGGGACAGCTGCTCTCAATACCTTTAATCATCCTGGGAGGTATACTTATATACCGGGCTCAGAAGAAGGTTCCCCACGCTTGACCCATATTCGTGTAATTCTTTTTATCAGCGCTGCGTAATCATTTTGAATGATCATTCCGGGATAATTTTTCGACATCTCAATCGCGTAAAGCAGATCAAAATCCTGTTGCTTTAAGGAAAAGTAAATTTTTTTTTCCATAAGATACCGTGCAAGGTATTCCTGTTCAGTTTGTCCGGGGGTCGGTATGAAAATCGCCCGCTTCCCAAGCGTTACAATATCCATAATGCTGGAATATCCCGACCGGCAGATTACCAAATCTGACCTGGTGATGAGTTGCCTCATTTTCCTGGTTTCAAGGTGCGAAAAAACATGAATCCGCTGATCAAGGACATAGGTTTCGTCTGATTCCGGAATGCCACGTACCATGGCTACCTGCATGTTTATGTTGACCAATTGCATCAGGATTTTTTTTTCGAGAATCGTTCGCTGGGGTTCAGGTCCTGAAAGCATAACCAGCAAATCAAAAGCATGACCAGTATAGTCAGTTGCAGGATCGGGGCGGCCTGAGAATCGCGATAGTATTCCAATATAATGTGGGTTCAGGGGAAGTTTCGGTGGATGCGACAGTGCACCGGCCAAACCCCGGTGAGGCTCAAAATCGGGAATCCAGCATTCGTCGTATTTATTAATAAACCAATAATTTACGATATTCAGGAAGCCTTGGGCAAACCTTAACCCTCCAGGAAGCTGGATATCCAACTGATGGGTCATGAATACCGATGGAATAGTCGGATGCCAGCATCCATAGCGATTGTCAGAAATGATGAGCGTTGCATTGGTTTGCAAGGCGATTTTTTTCAACGCCACATGTTCTCGCCAGATCCCCAAAAGCAATTTGGGCAACAATCGGAGCATTTTCATGACAATCCATCCATTTTCAGGATAGGTGATTAAAGTCCCCGGAAAATCAATGACAGGAACCCCCGGATACTCTTTCTTTATAAATTCAAGCGGACGTCCACTTGCAGCCATCACAACCTTGAATCCAAGTTCGGTGAGCTTATTAATTAACGGGACACAGCGGCTGGCATGACCAATACCCCAGTCCATCGGACAAACAAGTACCTTTTTGTTATCAGACTCGTTCATTGCAAGTTTAGATTCCAAACTATGGAGCCACGTTTAAAAAGCAATAGTTATCAATAAAACCACAAACATAATCCTTCATTTCCCGGGTCAAAGAAAAAGAATTAAGAACCAATCCAAATATATAAAAATTTTCGATTAACTCATGAGTCAGGTTTAAAGCTATCATGACATCTATTAAACCCTCTGCTAAATGATGAGGAATTCTCATTCTCCTTCAGGAATAACACGAAAGAAGCTTTCACAACAGCTTCATTTTTATTTAAACGCTAGATTTTTTATCCCTATTTTTGCCCATCATAATTACAAAGAGAATTGAAGCTAAAAACATTAACCGGGTTTTGTCTTCTATTTGCGTGCCTTATTTTAATGTTTGGCTGCAATGTCACTAAAAATCTTGGACAAAAAGAGTACCTCCTGATTAAGAATAAAATTCAGGTTTCCGACCGAAGTATTCCTGTAGAAGATTTGGAGCCCTACCTTCAGCAGATTCCAAATAAGAAATTTGGATTCTTTCGAACCAACATTGCCATCTACAACATGGGCAGTAAAGGGAAGGATACAAAATTCAAGAAATGGCTGCGTGAAAAAATCGGATCGGCTCCCGTTATTCTTGATACGAGTTTAATTTCGATTTCTCTCAAACAAATGAACCTTTATCTTGGAAATAAAGGTTATTTTCAATCAACATCGGCAGATTCGATCATTTATCAAAAGAAGAAAGCCATTGTTATCTATCGCATGAAGGCATCACAACCATATACAATCAGAAAACTGATTTATTCCATCTCCGACACACAGGTTGCCTCATTTGTATACAAGGATACCGTAAAATGTCTGATTCAGAAAGGTAAAAATTTTGATTCGTACTTACTGGATGATGAGCGGACGCGCATTACACGCAACCTGCAGAACAATGGTTTCTTCCGGTTTTCCAAATCATATATCAAATACACCATCGATACCAATTTAAGGCAACGCCTTTGCGATATCACACTGGAGATCATCAATCAGGTTGTTCCTTCATTCGACCAATTTACCACAGTTCGGCAGGTTCCGCATAAACGCTATTTTATCAACAAGGTGTATATTTATCCCGAGTTTGATCATCTGCTAAACTATACCGGTCCATATGATTCTCTTGTGAAGGTCTTCCAGAGTCCGGAGAAAAACCACCCACCAAATACCTATTACTTTTTATACCAATCTCATTTCAAAGTCAAGCCCCGTACCATTGCACAGTCAATTTTCATTACTCCCGGGTCGCATTATAACTTATTGGATGTCGACCAGAGTTATACCCAACTTTCGAGTTTACAGGTATTTAAATATATCAACATTCAATTCAAAGAGAATGAGAGTGTGAAGGGACCGATCGTGCATGATAAGGATTTGATCGATTGTCATGTCGAACTTTCACGCGCTCCGGCACAATCATTTTCTGTTACGACCGACGGAACAAATTCGGGAGGAGCTTTTGGTGTGCAGGCCAGCCTTGGTTATCAAAACCGCAATATTTTCAGAGGCGCTCAGATTTTCCGCATCAACCTGAACGGGTCGCTCCAGATGCAGGCTTCAAGCGGGACGACGGTAAAAACCTTTTTCAACACCATTGAGTTGGGCGCCAATGCAGGATTGACATTTCCACAGTTTCTGATACCCATCCGTCCTGAGACGCTCCCGAAAAATTTCAAACCAAAAACCATCATCAGCATCGGTTACAACTATCAGCACCAGCCTCATTTCGACCGGCACATTTCAAATATTTCGTTCGGTTATTCCTGGCTTCAGAATGAAAAAATCAGACATGTCCTCAATCCTGTTGAAGTTTCGTTGGTAAAAATTTATCCCGATGCCTATTTTACGGATACGTTAAACAATACGAATGATCAACGCGTTAAAAACCAGTATACCGATCATATGGTGGCCGGATTAAAATACACCTTCACTTTCAGCAATCAGAACTTCAACAAGGTGAAGAATTTTGTCTATATCCGGGCAAATCTTGAAACCGGTGGTAATCTGATATATGCGTATGATAAACTTGCGAATGTAAAAAAGGACTCTGTATATACCCTGTTCGGCTTGCCATATTCGCAATATGTAAGGCCTGACATTGATTTCAGGTTTTACAATGTAATCAAGAATGCTCATTCGCTCGTTTACCGGTTTTACGGTGGAATCGGTATTCCGTATGGAAATTCAACTTTGTTGCCGTTTGAAAAAGCATTTTTTGCAGGGGGTGCAAACGGCATGCGGGGATGGAAAATGTACTCGCTTGGACCAGGTACGTACAAAAATATTTATGGCGATTTCAACTATAACCAAATCGGGGATATTCAACTTGAAGCCAATGTGGAATATCGTTTCCCGCTGTATCAGTGGATCCGTGGCGCCGTTTTTTTTGATGCTGGAAATATATGGCTGCTGCAGGATTCACCGGATTTACCTGGAGGAAAATTCACATTCCCCGGATTTTTCAAGCAAATTGGATTGGACGGAGGTATCGGGATCAGACTCGATTTCGATTTTTTTATATTCCGGTTTGATCCGGCAATTCCACTGTTCAATCCCTCAAATTCCAAAGAAGACCAATGGATTTTCAAGAAAATGCAACTTAAAGATATCATCTGGAATTTCGGAATCGGATATCCCTTCTGATTTGGGGTTTTTGTGAATTCGTCAGGGTTGGATGGTATTGAGAAAGTTCACAGCAATCAGCCGGTCGTACTGTGAACCGGTTTCATGAAAATAGACGTAAATCGTGTAATCGTTTTCAGTTTCCCAATGATTTCCTTCAATGAGCGATTCGTCACCAATTGACTTGTCTTTTTCTTTTATTACATAGAGATAATTGTAATATCCCTGCTTCAGGAAAAGGTCAAGTTCATATCCCTTACGATCGAAGTTAAATTTTAACCGGCTTTTGTTACTCAGTTGCCAGGCAGTTAGTTCGCCAAGAAGATGGAACTCACCGGTTGTAATAAGCGCAGGATAAGGTAAAAAAAAATGAACCCATGCATAGTCCGCTTCGGTACTGCTATTCTCGGCATGTTCATCGTTTTTAATATAAAATCTCCCATTTATATCTTTTTCAAAAGCGTATTGCTTGAATGTACGGGGCTGATCGGCAAGCAGATACACCTGACTTGCGGTATCATAGGTAATCCGTGCTATTCTTTCTGACTGGTAAAGCAGGCTTTTTATGTCAAAGTTGCGAAATTGATTGCCTCCGTTAAAGGAGATCGCTTCGTCGTATCGATAATCAAGTTCATCGGTATGGGCAAACCGGGGTTTTGACAACCTGATTGCATTATCCCACCTTCCATTCTGCTGCACGACGATCCTGATTTCACGTCCAACATCAAAAACCTGAAAGCCATTCAGTTTTACCACAAAGTCGATCTGCTGGCGTGCATTGCGGTCGACAATACGTGAACTTTGGACGATTCTCCCGCTGGCAACCACCGGCGAAGGCTCAACCACCATGAACCTTGCAGTAAAAGCGATATTGGAGGTGTCCTCTTCATAGACCAGAAAAATATAATTGCCTGACAGTTTCGGCTGCATATTGCCGGTAGGAAAGGTAAGGTTGTAATGAATATATTTAATTGTGGTATTGTAGGAATAGGCATACTGATCAATGTTCTCTTCACGGTAACCGGCGATATAATCGGAAACCGAAAGATCCGTGGAGGTTTTCCAATCGGATTCACAATGAACAATGGTGTATTTATAACGTTTTAAATCCGGATCAAGATCGTCGAAAGAGACTTGCAGCCGGTCTGTACCGTTAAGCTGAATAATAGGGGGCGACAGTTCAAAACCCTCTTTGAAAACCTGAATGGTTTGAACAGAGGGATAATAACAGATGTTTTCATTGCGGAGTGTGGAAGGGAAACCATTAAGCCAGATAAAAACTATAAAAAATGTTAACGATATTGGAGCGAACAGACTGTGAATATGTTGTGTTTTCAAGATGGCCAGGGTTAAGGGATGAATTAAAATAGTGACAAATTACAAATTACAAATGACAAATGACAAATGACAAATGACAAATAATCAGCGAATTATGAATAATTTACCATTATCAATTATTAATTAGTAATTATTAATTAGTAATTATTTGTTTTCTCCTGAATTCGGCGCAGATGATGGCCGTGGCGATGGATGCGTTGAGTGATTCGGCCTTCCCGGAGAATGAATTTCCATAAGAAGGGATCGAGATTTTTTTTGTTATAAGGGGTGCAAGATCGGCTGAAATTCCGCGGGATTCATTGCCGATCAGGATGATACCATGACCGGTGAGGGTTTGTGAGAATATCGAATCGCCATCAAGACAGGCGCCATATACCGGAAACCGCCCGGAGGACCCTGACAGGGTGGTTGACCCTGACAGGGTGGTGAGTGTCTGAGCCAGGTCGCCGGTAATTACGTTCACCCTCGCAATCGAACCCATGGTGGCCTGCACAACCTTTGGATTATATATATCCACACAGCTTTCTGAACAAAGCACCATGTTGATCCCAAACCAATCGGCAATACGGATGATCGTCCCGAAATTACCAGGGTCGCGTATGTCGTCGAGGGCTAGAACTAATGTGCTGGTGTGCTGATGTGATAATGTGCTGGTGTGCTGATGTGATAATGTGCTGATGTGATCAAACAAGGTTGATACTGTTAATTTTTTTTTAGGGATGTTTACTACGGCGAGAACCGGACTGGGTGTAGAAAGTGCAGTGAGTCTTTCCATCTCCCGGGGCAATGTTTCAAAAACAGGTATATTTTTCTCCCGGATCAGGATAATATTTGCAACAATCCAGTCGGCAGATGCATAGATTCCGGCAATCTTATAACTGCTGCCAATCATATCCATGACCAATTTATGACCTTCGGCAATAAATTGACTGAACTCCTCCCGGTATTTTTTTACCTTGAGCGCGGTAATCTGTTTGATCTGGTTTTGTGAGAGCATAAAAAATCCCGGGATCGTTTGGATCCCGGGATAAAGTTACGACTTTTCTGCATGTACTATTCTGCAAAAACTTCCAGGCTGATTTCCACCTGCACATCCTTGTGCAAATGAATTTTGGCTTTGTAGGTTCCCAATTCTTTGATATGTTCGTGGTCGACATGAATTTTTTTCCGGTCAACATCGAAATCGAATTGCTCCTTGAGTGCCTGTGCGACCTGAATGGCATTTACCGATCCGAAAATCTTTCCGCTTTCAGCAGCTTTTGCACCGATCTTGACAGTCAGATTCTTCAATCCCTCTGATAAGTCTTCGGCAGATTTTCTGATTTTAGCCTCCTTATGTGCTTTTTGCTTTAGTGTCTCAGCCAGAATCTTTTTATTAGATTCGGTGGCCAGGATTGCAATGCCTTGAGGAATCAGATAATTCCTGGCATATCCGGGCTTAACATTTACCTTTTCGTTTGAGTAGCCCAGGTTGAGGACGTCTTGTTTTAAAATTACTTCCATGGTTCCAGCCTCCTTATTTTAATAAATCTCCAACATAGGGCATGAGGGCAATGTGCCTGGCCCGTTTAACTGCCTGTGCTACTTTCCGCTGGTATTTGGTGGATGTACCAGTAATACGGCGGGGAAGCAGTTTGCCCTGTTCATTTACGAACTTAAGCAGAAAGTCAGCGTCCTTGTAATCAATGTATTTTATTCCGCTTTTCTTGAAGCGGCAATATTTTTTTCTCTTGGTATCAACCGCGATAGGGGTCAAATACTTAATCTCGCCTTGTTGTTGTGTTGCCATGATCAAACAGTTTTTGGATGGTTACTAAACTTTTACTTCTTTTGCAGCCTTCGACCTGGCACGTTTCTTCTCGCTGTAAGCGAGCATGTGTTTGTCAAAAACAACCGTTAAAAAACGGAGAATACGCTCATCGCGTTTAAAGGTCACTTCCCATTCTTTGATCAGTGTAGCATCAGCCTTGAATTCAATCAGATGATAGAATCCTGTTGACTTTTTCTGAATGGGATAGGCGAGCTTTCGCAACCCCCAATGGTCCTCGTGAACTATCTCAGCACCTTTGCTGACGAGGAATTTCTGATACTTATCTACCGTTTCCTTCATCTGTTCATCAGACAAAACGGGAGTCATAATGAAAACGGTTTCGTACTGTTTTAACATTTCTCGTTGATTTTAATTAATTTATGGTTTTTTAAAAAGGACTGCAAAAGTACAAAGAATAAAACAGAATACCAAATGCAAACAATGCAAACAATGCAAACAATGCAAACAATGCAAACAATGCAAACAATGCAAACAATGCAGGAAATGCATACAATGCATACAATGAAGGCAACGGGGTAAGGAACGAACTTGGTTACCTTTTCAGCTATGAGTTCGTTCAGGTTTACAGTGTCGCGGAATTTCAAGTAAATCCTTCAGATAACTCACTTGTATATGCGCATTATCCGGTTTTTTCAAGCAACACGACTGCATAGGCTGAGATGCCCTCCTCTCTTCCGACGAAGCCTAATTTTTCGCTGGTTTTTGCTTTAATGGATAATTGTTCCTCGCCGATCTGCATCACTGTTGCAAGCGCCTCAGCCATCGAAGGGATAAAATGACTGATTTTGGGTTCCTGTAGCACGATGGTTGTATCGATGTTGCCAACAATGAATCCTTTTTTGAGGATCATTTCCATTGTTCGCGAAAGCAGTATTTTACTGTCGATCCCTTTGAATTCCGATGCGGTATCGGGGAACTGGTTTCCGATGTCGCGCAGGCCTGCGGCGCCCAGCAAAGCGTCAATGATGGCATGAATGAGCACATCGGCATCAGAATGGCCTGTTGCACCTTTCAGATGCGGAATCAACACCCCTCCCAACCAGAATTGATGGTTGTCGTCTAACTTGTGGGTATCGAAACCAAAGCCTATCCTCATTAATTTGTTCCGCCGGTTTCTTTTTCGGTCGTGGCTTTTTTGGTATTGTCGAAATTAAACAACAGTGTAAATTGCAGGGTGTGCTGCAACGGGTTATTGCTTTTGATGGGAACTAAGTATGAGAAGTCAAGGCCAAAAACATTATATCGTAATCCGGCGCCAACAGTAAAGAACTGACGATCGCCCTTGTATTTCGATTCATAAAAATAACCGGCGCGGACTGAAAACAATTTATTGTACCAGTATTCGGCCGCCACCGATAAATTGATTTCCTGGAGTTCTTCCCTGAACCCGTATGGTGCATCGTAGAACGACTGAATCATCCCTTTTACAACAGAAACATCAGGATCCATTCCCTTTTCAATGACTTTTTTACCATCAGTACCAATGATGATGTTGTTATTGCTATCCTTCGCATAGATAGGAGGCGTAGGAACCAGCAGTTTACTCAGATCAAGAGACAATGAAATCCTGTTATAATCGTCGATATCCATGCTGAAGGAGGGTCCCAAACGGAGTGTAGTCGGGATAAAATCGCGAACGATGGATGTAGAACTGTAGGACATTTTCACACCAATATTGGAAATGTCAAGGCCGAAATCGATGGAGGCAGCGGAGATTCCTTTCACATCCATCACATGATGGTAGTAAATGGCCACATCAGCCGCAACTGAGGTGCCCGGCC
This sequence comes from uncultured Bacteroidales bacterium, assembly GCA_903925275.1. Lineage (GTDB taxonomy): Bacteria > Bacteroidota > Bacteroidia > Bacteroidales > FEN-979 > CAIVAT01. The sequence continues at coordinate 48,655 of CAIYES010000317.1, read as the reverse complement.
GGACGCTTAAATTGGCTAGGTCGACCGGAACTAAATTTGAATAGATAAACCGGCCGGCCACTGCACCTGAAAATTCGGGTGAGAACTTACGGGAATAGGTGGCATCTATGGTCCACTCGTTGGGTTTTACTTCACCAAGTTCATGACCGTCATTGTCGGTAAACATAACCGCACCCATGGAAAAAAAACGTAGTGATGCAGCAATTGCCTGTTTGTCGCCAATTTTCCCAAAACCGACCACAGAGGCTAACCCGATATCATTTACAAGGCTGCGCAGCCAGGGCACATATCCAATACCAAAACCGAATGTTTTATCAATGAATGCATATTTTGCAGGATTCCAGAACATGGAATAGGCATCAGGTGCAGTTGCAACCCCAACATCCCCCATGCCACCGGAACGGGCATCAGGTGAAATTGTTAAAAACGGCACAGCTGTAGAGATTACCCCGTTATAATCTGATGGTTCTTTACTCTGTCCAAAGCTTTTCGTAATCACCAATGCACATGCAAATAGTAAAAATAATCGGATCTTCATCTGTTGAAATATAAAATTAATTGTTTCTTTTAAGGAGCAAAAATAACGCTGATACTATTCAGATATTGCTTTATTTTAAAATTAGACCTATATTCATTTTCAGTTATCTGATAATCACAAGTTTCTGTGAGGTCTCCCAATAACCGCCATTCTTCCCGGAAAAACTGATTTTATAAGGATAAATTCCATTGATGAGTTTTTTTCCATTCGAATCTGTTCCGTCATATGGAAGTTGTAAAATGCCTGTCGAAGCGGGTTCAGGAAAACTTCCGGAAAGTACACGAACCTGCTTGCCGTTAAGGTTATAAAGTTGAATTGTGACATCAAGTCCGCCAAAGTCCTGTTGATATGGTTGAAAAAGAAAGTTGGTATGATCCGACATCGGATTCGGGGCATTCATCACGTTGTTCACTGTCAGTTCGGGATTTGCGGAGATAAAAAACGAAATTTCCTTTTCCGCCGAATTGTCAAACAAATCCCAGGCTTTTAAACTCAGCGTATGAAAGCCCGGAAAGAGATCGGTAAACGGGTAGGTGACACTTCCCCTGGTGTAGGAGTTGAACCCCGACTCAAAATAGTCGTTCAGTACCAATGCATGGGCATGGTCGTTGTCGAGCACGGCTTCAATTTCATGGCCAATCCCCAATCCCAGGCAATTGATTCCGTTGGTGTCATACAGATCAGCCAGCAGAATCGGGGTGCTCCCGGTTTTATCGCCTGAAACGAAACTCCGGTCGTTGAGCCAGAGGGAAATAGCCGGCCCCTGGTTCTCGGGGTTCACTGAATTTTCCTTACCTCCGATGATAATCTGATCCGAATATCCGGATGCATCGGTTTCACTATTGTATGCATAATAACTCAGCTTTCCTTTCCCGAATTGCAGGGAAATTCCTTTAGGCATCACGAACGAAAACTGAAATTCTCCGGATTTTACCGGTACATCCCCTTTGAAAAGGATGCTGTTTTGTATTTTAAATGCTTCAGGATACGAGCCATCCTGTCCGGGACGGTTACCAAGGGTCGTGTTGATCATGGGCTTATCAAACACTTTGCAATTGACAATACCATCGAATGACGTGATCTTTTGCCCGTTAATGTCTTCGATCAGCCCTTTCACGGTAACCGTTGATAAACCTTTGGCTGTATCGGGCTGGTTGACCGGCTGCTCGTTAACCGAGATGGTTCTTACGTTATTGTCGGCGAACGCAATGCCCTGAGCCGGGTCGCCCAGCAAAACAAAATTGCGAAGTTGAAAATTGTTGTGATTGTTGTTTTTTGATATCCTGATGAGATCTCCCATTTTGACATATTGACCATCGCTGGCTTTATCCATAAGGTGGTGAAAAAAACAGGTATCAAGTAAAATATTCAGCCCGGCAAAGGCAAGGCGTGTTGTGGAATATAGTGCAATTGCTCCCCCGTTGGGATGGAGGATCACCATTTCACCTGCTGTAAAACGCTCCGGGTTATCAAACCTGCTGAATTCACAGGTTGCGGTGACGAACACAGGAAGTTTGTCAGCATTATTCCATGAATTGATGTCGGCCGTTGTCAGCGCTTGTTCATAGCTCCATCCAGTTTCACCACCATGGCCGGTATAATTGATGATCAGGGAACCTTTTGCAACAACGTCATTTATCGTAGGATTAACATCGGGAAAGCGGCTGCCTCCGGGAATTTCGATTAATTTAAATGCATCAAAATAGATTTTATTCACGTTAAACAACGGGTAATTAGCCGCAACGATGGCTGTCAGTTCTTCTGCCTGGTGAAGGTGAAGGTTGTTGTTTTCATCATCGGCTACAAACGTAAATGTATTGCGCCAATCGGATTGTACCGGATAATTTCTGGATGAATAGTGAATAATTTTGTCAACCATGGTTTGTGCCTGAATGGTATCGGAAACAGGCAGACGGCCGATTCCGAGATTGATCCTGCCATTTGCTTCCTGGCCTGAATTATCGTCCAGGATACCGAAATAATCGTCGGTTACATAACTTTTTGTTGAATTTAACGATTCGGGTGACTGAAAAGTCGGGATCAGATTATTGTTGCCCGGGATTCGGTTTTTCGGATCGTAGGATCCATCGCCAAAAAGTAAAAGATACCTTGGCTGATTATCAGTTCCGGCTCTGTCAAAAACCATTTTCATGTAATCACGGATCGCCGAGGGATCACGTTGTCCAGAGGCAAATTCGTTAAAAACCTGGGTTGAGGTAACAACCTGCACGCTGAGTCCGTTATGCTGGCGATGAAATGCGGCCAACTGATCTGCCTGCGATTTAAACAACGGGTTGGTAACGATAACCAGGTCAACGGGTTCATCGGCGTGCAAATTCTGATTTTGGACTTCACCGGCATATGTCACCGGATAGTAATAGGAACCGTCAAAAGCAATGCATTCGCGGAGCGTGTCGGTAGCCTGCTTGAATTTCAACACACTATTGGTGAGTGTTGTTTCGTAAGCAAGGGTTGTTGAAGGATCAGTAACATCCCAAACCCTGACCTGGGAATTGGCATTTCTCATGGCGAATTCGGTGATCCTTCCTGCTCCGACACTGTTGTAATCTCTGAATCGCATCTGGGGGTTGACCCATTTAAGCATTCGCGAACAATTTAACTCCAGGTAATTTAACCAGCCATGTGAATTGACAAGGGGTAAATTGTAGGTGAGGGTAATTGTTTGATCGGAATGGGGATGAAGAATAGTTGTTTGTTTGAACTTTGATGTTCCGGCAAGCGTAAAGTCGGCAGGATTTGATGAGTCGACTTTCAGAGAATCAATTTTATTGCCGTTCTGGGAAATGATAAAATAGCTTGGCGTCGGGGCATTGGCTGCAAGAGAGGTCCGCAACCGAACAGGTATCAAACTATCGATATTCGGGAAATAGAAAGGGATATCCCAGGAATTCTTTGCATTGTCGAAGAATTCACCATACCACTCCTTTCCTGATTTGATAAGGTTCAGGTTATCTGATTCATGCAGCAAATAATCGTCAAACCGAACAGAATAATTATTTGGTGTAGCCGTTAATGCCGGGAATAATTGAACGCGCCTGCCTTTACCCTGGTCGAAATTAAGAAAGTAATAGGAGGAATCGGCATAGAGGTTGCGCTGATGTGAAAAGTACCGGTTAGCCAGGTCGAAACTCCATTTATCGGCACCTTCGCCATAAAAAAGGATATAGTCGGAAGCATCGAATTGCCCATCTCCCCCATCTTCAACCTGGATAGCAATTTCCCTCAGGTCGTCGATCCGCGGAGCGGTATTGTTCTCCGACAGCATCCCGGAGCCATTTCCAAAAATACGGATCTTGTCAATGTCAACCGTACCCGGGTCGACACCCATAGATTGAATATCATTAAAGGTTAACTGATGAATACCCGTGTTGGCAACAGCCAGCTTGTACCACCGGCCGGTTGCAAGTACCGAAGAATTTTTATGTGGTATTCCTGCCAGAACGAGTGCCGGCAAAAGAAACAAAATGAATATATATATCTTTTTCAGAAGCATTGTGCGCATGGTTTGCAAAAATATGCATTTAACGGATAACGACCAACTTTGAGGTTATTCGCCTGGCAGTTCCGTCTGGTATCATCATTTGAGCCTGGTAAACGTATAACCCGGTACTTATTTTCCTTCCATCGTCCTGGGTGCCGTCCCATTGGATAGAGGTGGCCCTGAACCCTGTTGAATAGATTGTTTGACGCAGGGTTTTGATCAGGCTGCCAGTCAAGGTAAAAATACGTATTTCCATTTCAAGTTGTTGGTTTACCTGGTTGGTTTCCCACGAAAAGGTCGTTTGGTCTTTCATGGGATTTGGGAAATTAAACAAATGCTGAAAGCCAAATTCGGCGGAAGAAACCACGATGAAATCAATGGTTGCATCCGTTGAATTGTTGTAAATATCCCAGACTTTCATTGTAATTTGATGCGGCCCATCGGAGAGAGAGCTGAGCGGATAGGCTATCTTTCCGGTTTTATAGGTGTCGAGGTCTGAAACATAATAATCATTCAGGATGATAGGGGTTGTGGTCTTTTCATCAAGTACCGCCGCGATATCGTGCCCAATGCCATTTCCAACGGCGTTGATCCCGGAAGAATCGCTCACATCGGCCAGCAGGACGGGATTTTGACTGGTTATGCCACCTGAAACAAAATCGTAATTATTCATAAACAGGGCAACATCAGGACCCTGGGTATCTAATGTAGCCTGGTTGTTATATCCTCCAACCTGTATATTGAAATCGAACCCATTGGCATCAGTTTCCGGACTCCGGGCGTAATAACTTATCTTTCCTATGCCATATTGCAAGGCAATATCCTTGGGAACAATAAACGAGAAGGTGAATTTACCGTTTACCACATTCACTTTCCCTTTATAAACTGGGTTTTTGCGTAAAAAGAATTGCACCTTAGGACCCTGTTGCTGATTGGCTTTCGTCCAGTTTTCAGAAGATTTATCAAAAACAGTCGGGAAAACCGTTCCTGAAAAGTTTACTGCCGTTTGACCCGGGCTGCTTTGTACTTCTCCGGTAATGGTGACTTCAGCTAGAGCTTTCAACGTGTCTGGCACTGTAGAAGAGGTATTTGAGTTAACCGAAGTGGTAACAACATTCAGTTCCGGATAGGCCATTTGCATGGCCGGATCTCCCAGTAAAACAAAAGCATGAATATTGGGCGAACTCCCCATGTTGGTCTTAGATGCGATCAACAGGTCGCCTAATTTCATGTAACCGTCTGCATTTTTTTGAAAGACATCATTATAAAAGTTGACGAGTAATGCTTTATTCAGCCCGGCATAGGTGAGCCTGGTGGTTGTAAAGAGTGCAATACCGCCTCCCAGGGGGTTAAGGAAGACCCACTCCCCCGCTGAAGTACGTTTCGGGTCGTCGAAACGGCTGAATTCACAGGTAGCCGTAACAAAAACAGGCATGTTGGCAATATTACGCCAGTTCTGGATATCCGGGACTTCGAGGATGCGTTCGTGTGCCCATCTGTCTTCACCACCATGACCGACATAATTCATAATGAGTGTTCCTTTTTCCACCCGTTTGTTGATTGCAGTATTTACATCAGGATAAAGCGCTCCGCCCGAAGTAGAGATCATCGTGTAAGCATCCGAGTAAATTTTATCAATGTTGTAGGTTTTGTATGAATTTTCAATGGTGCCGGCGAGATCCTCGGAATCGTTGATAAACAAATTTCCGCCATCGTTCTGATCGTCGGCAACAAACGTGACCACATTGCGCCAGTCGTTTTTAACGGTATCATTGTTTGCACAATATTGGAGCACCTTATCAACAGCACCCTTTGCCTGTTCATCCGTAGAGACAGGGAACCGGCCAACGCCGATGTCAAGAACACCATTGGCAGATTGTCCTTCGTTGGGATCAAGCAATCCGAAATAATCGTCAGAGACGAAAGAATCAGAAGGAGAAAGGGACTCGACCGATTCAAAGGCCGGAACAAAATTGGTATTGTCCTGGATACGGCTTTTGTAATCGTATGAAGCATCGCCGAAAAGCAGGAGGTATTTGGGCTCCTTCCCGGGCTCTGCTTTGTTGTACATCATCCGGACATAGTCGCGGATCGCCGTGATATCCTGCGCCCCTGAAGAAAATTCGCTGTAAATTTTTTCGGGGGTGGTGATAAACACCGACAAGTTACTATGATTTCTATGAAATTCGGCCAGACGCTCAGCCTGATCCAAAAATGAAGGATGACAAACAATTAAATAATCGGCTACCGGCGTACCGTGGAGATCCTGGTTTTCAACCCGGCCAATGTATTCGGGAACATTGAAAGTTGAACCATCGAATGCCAGGAATTCATGCAAAGTATCGGTCTCAACCCTGAAAATATAATTCCCGCTACTCAGGGTTGATTCAATGTGTTTGATATTTCCACCATCGCTAACATCCCATATCTGAAGATTCTGTCCGTTCCCGTTCAACGTAAATTCCGTGACGCTGTTCGCCCCTGTGCCGGCTGCCGAACGAAACGACATTTGCGAACCGTTCATGGTTAACAACCGCATGGCATTTAATTCAATATAATTAAGATATCCGACCGAGCTGGCCGAACGTCTGATGAAATTCAGGTTCACTTCAATCACCTGGTTTGAGGTGGTGAATGTTGCCGAACCTGATTTTTCCTTTGCATAATAGTCCTCAAAGCCACCAGATGTTGCCGGAATATTGATCGCCATCAACTCAGAACCCTGGGCAGAAACAACAAATGATGTATTTTCGTTCATTGAACGTGCTGCAACATCGGCAGAAACGGATACCGGCCTGGTGTTGTCAATGTTCGGGAAGCTGAATGAAAAATTGCGGGTTACCGTCATGTCGAAATATTGATGATCCCACCATATTCGTCCCGATTTGATCAGATTGACTTCATCCTTTTCGTAAAAAGCAAAATCATCGAAACTGGTTGCATTGAAAGTTGCAGGTTTCGAAGTGGAGGATTCTGAAACCACACGCTTGCCTGTCCCTATGTCATAGTTCAGGAAATAATATGCCTGATCGGCATAGACATTTTTTTGGTGATGAAATAAATGATCCGGTCGGCTGTAAACCCATTGATCGGGTGACTGGCCATAAAAAAGCAGGTAATCACCCTGATCAAACCGGCCATCTTCCTCACCATACACTACAATGGCATTTTCCATCAGGTCGTCGATACGCGGCGTAGCATTTGCTTCAGGCAGCATTCCACCGCCGTTACCATATATTCTAAGGTTTCGCGGATCAATAGCGCCAACATCAACGCCTGCTTTTTTCAGATCATCATAAGTTAAACGAAAAATCCCGCTGGTTGAAATGGCAAATTTAAACCAGCTTCCGGAGGCAAGCACCGAATGTTGCGCATAGGTATTTGATGATTTGGGTGCAGGATCGGCTGTGTGTTTAACGACCTCCAGAACCAGCGTAAAGGAAACCAGCCGTTCAATGGATCCAGTGGCCGGATCCCTGCGAAGCGGGACCAGTGAAACCATCATGGAGGGTGTCTTTTTTGTTACCGACAAATCGCGATACAACTGGATTTCAGGTGAAATTTTTTCCTCTCCCATGAACGGTACCTGTTCATTGAATTTCTCAAATACCTGGTTACTGATGGTCAACCGGCTAACTGAATCGTGGCGGGGATCAAATGGAAAAGATTGTATGAAAACCGGCAACAACCCTGATTCGGAGCGCAGCGCAGAACCCCTGAACGACAATATACCAACGCTGGACGATCCTTCATTTCCGGTCACCCGGGGAGGATGCCATGAAATCGTACATTCACGTTCCTGGCTTGACTCCTGAGCCATGCCGGCCAATGCAGTTGTACAAGTGAAAATAATGATAAATATGACCGAAAGAAAGTGATTTTTCCTATACATATGACGGTTTCAATGATTAAATAAGGACAAACTTTTTAATGTAAAAGTTGCTGCCAGGTAAAAATATTATATGGCATTTTCATAAAAATCATACCAGTACAAACCGCTGCTGACAATTACGGGTATTCCATGTGACCATCAAAAAAAAAATATTACCACATGAAGCATATTTTATTACCATTTTTAACGTTGACTGTTTGTTAATATTGTCGTTGACCCTTTGGGTATGTAAATAATTCGTAATATTGTAACCCTTAATTAATCAGGATACAACAACCAACCATGATCAGAAGATTTTCGATTATCGTGTTGTTAGCATTTCCGTTTATCATGGGGGAAGTTTATGCTCAGGACCCAGAGTTCTCCCAATTTTATGCCAATCCCCTCTATCTGAACCCTGCCATGGCCGGGATTACGATTTGCCCGCGGGTGATAGGCAACTACCGCAATCAATGGCCGGGGATCGGAAAAGCCTTTAACACCTATAGTTTTTCGTACGATCAATATGTTGGTTTTTTGCATGGTGGCGTTGGGTTACTCGTTACCGCCGACCGTGCAGGGGGGGGAAACCTCAACACAACGGTCATCAGCCTGATGTATGCTTATAAATTAAACCTGAGCAGGAATCTGCAGGCCAGTGGCGCCATCAGGGCGGGATACTACCAGCGGCGGCTTGTGTGGGAAAACCTGCGTTTTGAAGATATGATCGATCCTCAGGGAGGTTTTATCCTTCCAACTGCCGAAAAGCAGCCTGATAACAGCAGTGTGGGGGTACCGGATTTCTCTGCAGGGGTATTCCTCAGTTATAGCGATCTTGTATACGGAGGCCTCGCCGTTGACCATCTGACACGGCCAAAAATCGGTTTCTATGCCGACAATTCCACCTACCTGCCAATAAAATATACCGTACACATCGGTTCATCCATTAACCTGAGCTCTAACGGCAGCGCCGACGAAGACCGTGAATTTTCAATTTCACCCAATATCCTCTACCAGCAACAGTTTAAATTCCACCAGTTGAATATTGGCGTGTACCTTACCATTGATCCGTTTGTTGGCGGGCTTTGGTTTCGTCACAACTTCGAAAATGCCGATGCACTCATCCCGATGCTGGGAATTCATTATAAAAATTTGCGGGTGGGATACAGTTACGATTTCACTATAAGTAAGCTGAAAAGCGTGTCTGGCGGGGCACACGAAGTATCAGCCTCATGGCAATTTCCATGCATTGAAAAAAGAATGCGTATCAGGGCAATAAAATGTCCGAGATTTTAGTTATATATTTGTAAAAATTTTCAACGCATGAAAATCAACAGATTATTTCAGGTAAGTGGCTTCGTTGTTGCCATCCTTTTAGTTGGGGCCTGCAAGAAAGAACCTTCCCGTTCCACTGGCTGGGATTACAACAATCCCAAGAACGGAGGATTCGAAGTTCGTCAGTATGCAGACCAGGAAACCGGGCCAGGCCTTGTTTTTATCGAAGGTGGAACATTTGCCATGGGAAACACCCAGGATGATGTAATGTTCGATTGGGACAACAGTCCCCGCAGAGTGACTGTTTCCAGTTTTTACATGGATGAAACCGAGGTACGCAACCTCGATTATCTTGAATACCTTTTCTGGCTCGATCGTGTGTATTCAACCGACTTCCCGGCTGTTTACCGCAATGCACTGCCCGATACCCTGGTATGGCGCGATAAACTGGCTTACAACGAACCATTGGTGGAGTATTATCTCCGCCATCCTGCCTATCGTAATTATCCGGTAGTCGGCGTAAGCTGGGTACAGGCCAATGATTATTGCCAGTGGCGTACCGACCGTGTAAACGAGATGCTTCTGATCAAGCGTGGAATTCTCAATTGGGACCCTGATCAAAAAAATGAAAACAATTTCAATACTGAAGCTTATCTTGCCGGACAATATGAGGGTTTGGTAAATCAAAATTTACCTAACATTGGTGTGCAATCCGGCCGAAAACCGGCCAAGGGAGCCCCCGCAACACAAAATTTACCAAATATCAATGCTAAATCCGGCAAAGGCAGTGAAGGGCGAATCGTAAGGATGGAAGACGGAATTTTATTGCCAAAATACAGACTCCCGACTGAAGCCGAATGGGAATTTGCTGCCCTCGGCCTCATTGGAAATACCCTTTATGAAAGAGTCGTTGAACGTAAAAATTATCCCTGGAACGGCAATTATGTGCGTACCCTCGAGTCGCGGTATTACGGCAGTTTTATGGATAACTTCAAACGTGGCAAAGGCGATTACATGGGTGTTGCCGGCAATCTGAATGATGCCGCCGATATCCCTGCAGCATGCGGCTCCTATTTCCCCAACGATTATGGCCTTTACAACATGGCAGGCAACGTAAGTGAATGGGTGTTGGATGTTTACCGTCCATTAAATTCATATGACGTAACCGACCTGCGCCCATACCGTGGCAATCTCTTCCAGGAGAAGGTTGTCAACCCTGCTACAGGCGCACTGGTAAATAAAGACAAATTTGGACACATCGTTTACGAGGACGTTACCGATGCCAATGCGAGGTTTCGCAGAAATTACAACAAAGCCGACAATATCAATTACCTGGATGGTGATTATGCCTCCAACGTTGATAACGGCGTTTGGAAAGACACTACGAATTTAAAAAATGCAACAAACCTGATGTATGAATTTGAAGTGAGCTCGCTCATCAACGACCATGCACGTGTTTACAAGGGAGGCAACTGGAAAGATCAGGCTTTTTATATGAGCCCCGGTACACGCCGGTATCTTGATGAAACAGCTAAATCCGATGCCATTGGCTTCCGTTGCGCAATGACACGCGTTGGCGGATCTATTGCCGGTAAATAACCATTTCTTCAAAAGATTTAAACCCCGTTTCGTGAACGAGACGGGGTTTTTTATTTATTTTGCCACGACTTTCAAAAACCGTTATGACTGAAATCACGAAAATCATATATCCACTTTTTCTGGAACACCCCGTAATTTCGACCGATAGTCGCAGGGTTCAGCCTGAATCGCTGTTCTTTGCATTGAAAGGAGCATCATTCAACGGAAATGAATTTGCAGCAGGTGCATTGGCGAAAGGTGCCCTTTATGCCTTTGTTGATGATCCGACTTATATGGTCAACGACCGATGCATCCTCGTTAACGATGTGCTCTCAGCATTGCAGGATCTTGCCCGTCATCACCGGATTCAATTCAATATCCCGGTTGTGGGAATCACCGGCACCAATGGAAAAACCACTACGAAAGAGCTTGCGTATGCAGTGCTTTCTGAAAAATACCAGACACTTGCAACCAGGGGTAACTTCAACAATCACCTTGGCGTACCACTTACACTGTTGAACCTGACGAAGGAGACAGAGATCGCACTTGTTGAAATGGGGGCAAATCATCCCGGAGAGATCGATTTCCTTTGCCGCATTGCACAACCTGATTTTGGACTTATCACCAACATCGGGAAGGCTCACCTTGAAGGATTTGGAGGCTTCGAAGGGGTCATCAGTACCAAAACTGAACTTTACCGGTTCCTTCAGGAAAATGGTGGCAGGATTTTCCTCAACAATCAGGATGGATTGCTTAAAAAGCATGTTACGGGTACCGATGTTATCACCTATGGAGACTTCCCTGCAGATGTTGTTGCAACCAGTATCACTGCAGATCCATTTGTTACCATGCAACTTCAATTCCGTGACCAAACAACTTTGACCATCGAATCAAAGCTTTATGGCCGTTACAATTCTTCCAACATACTGGCTGCAGCCTCTATCGGGCAGCAATTCAACGTGCCACCGGCACAGATAAAAAAGGCCATAGAGGCATATCAGCCCGACAATAACCGTTCACAGATTACCAAAACCGAACACAACCTGCTGATCCTCGATGCTTACAATGCCAATCCTGCCAGCATGGAGGCAGCCTTGACCACCTTCGCTGAAACTGACTACCCCGAAAAGACGGTTATCCTTGGCGATATGCTTGAACTCGGAACAGAATCCGATCATGAACATCAACGTATGCTGGAATTGCTCGACCATCTGGATTTTGCCCATACATATCTTGTTGGTCCTGTTTTTACCCGGATGAACAACACACGGAAAAACATCTGTTTTCACGACAATGAATTGGCAAAAATGTGGTTAGAACATCATAAAATTATGGATGCAACCATATTAATCAAGGGATCACGGGGCATAAAGCTTGAAAAACTGGTTGAAGTACTTTAGCGAAAGTATCTTATATTTGGATCCCATTGGAAAAATGCGTTTCACCGATGTACTGAAATTCCATGGATACTGCACTGCTTTTTAAACCCTGATTATGATGAAATACCAGGTAATCGGATTAATGTCGGGAACCAGCCTTGACGGGCTTGACATCGCTTTCTGCGAGTTTAGCCATGATGAAAACCACTGGAAATATAAAATTCAGTGTGCGGAGACAATTCCTTACTCAGATCAATGGAAGAAGAGATTATCAACCCTTGAATCAGCATCGGCATTGGACTTTGTCACTGCCGATATAGAATACGGGCACCTTCTGGGAAAACTGACCAGTGAATTCATCAGCAAACACAATATTCAACCTGATTTCATCGCCTCGCACGGACATACAATTTTTCATCAACCGGCAAAAAAAATCACTTGCCAGATCGGAAGAGGCGCTGCAATTGCCGCAGAAACCGGACTTCCTGTTATATGCGATTTCCGATCGATGGATGTAGCCCTGGGCGGACAAGGTGCTCCGTTGGTCCCTGTTGGTGATAAACTTTTGTTCGGAGATGTCGGTTTCTGTTTGAACATCGGTGGATTTGCCAATATTTCTTATGAAATGGATGATGAACGGATTGCTTATGATATCTGTCCTGCCAATATTGTCTTGAACCATGTAGCATTGCAGGCAGGTTATGAATTCGATCCGGAGGGAATGCTGGCTGCAAGCGGAACGTTATATCAACCATTGCTGGAGAAACTCAATGCCCTGCCTTACTATAAACTGGCTTTTCCAAAATCGCTGGGAAAAGAGTGGGTAGTTCAGCATGTATTTCCATTGCTGACAAATTCAGGATTGACATCAAATGACCTGCTCGCTACATTTTGTGAACATATTGCGCTGCAGGTTGCAGCTGCAGTTGAAGCAAAAAGGGGTAAAAAAATGCTTATCACCGGTGGAGGCGCTTTAAACAAATATCTGATTGGCCGTATCCGCAATTTTGCAGTCCCTGAAATCATCATTCCCGATGCACTTACAATCAACTTCAAGGAGGCGCTGATTTTTGCTTTCCTCGGGGTATTGCGATGGCGCAATGAAACAAACAGCCTGCGAAGCGTTACAGGAGCAGCGAAAGATTCATCCGGAGGAGCGATTTATTGACTTTTGACAACTTTTTACCATCTTTATAGTACCTTACCTGAATGACCTATCCCCAAACGCTGGAATATTTATATGCCCAACTGCCGATGTTCCACCGGATTGGCGCACAGGCTTACAAAGCCAACCTCGACAACACCATCGCTCTTTGTGGTTTACTCGGAAACCCGCATGATTCCTTCCGTTCAATTCATATAACCGGAACCAATGGAAAAGGTTCCGTTTCACACATGCTTGCCTCCATCCTGCAAACTGCCGGATACCGCACAGGGTTATACACTTCGCCCCATTTAAAGGACTTTCGTGAGCGTATCAGGGTTAACGGAAAAATGATCGGAAAAAAATATGTAACAGCCTTTATTGAAAACCACCGTGCTGAATTTGAGAAAATCAACCCATCATTTTTCGAACTTACCGTAGGAATGGCCTTTGCTTACTTCAGGGATCAACAAGCCGATGTGGCTGTTGTGGAGGTTGGTTTAGGCGGCAGGCTTGATTCGACCAATATCATCAACCCGGTATTATCGGTTATCACCAATGTAAGTTTTGATCATGTGCAATTCCTGGGAGACACCCTTGAAAAAATCGCCTCAGAAAAAGCGGGCATTATTAAACAAGGTATTCCGGTTGTTATCGGGGAAACACAACAAGAGGTCAGGCACGTTTTTCAACGCAAGGCAGATGAGAGCAGGTCTGAAATCCTGTTTGCCGATCAACATTTCCGGGTCGAAAATTTTAAGTCTGCAGGGAAACACGCTGCCAATCGATCAATGGACATTTTCCGTGAAGGAGCACCCTATATGGCTCAACTCATATCGCCCCTGGCAGGGATATACCAACGAAAAAACATTCTGACCGTTCTGGCGGCCTGCGAACGATTAAATAATCAGGGGTTTGAAATAACTCTGTCGAACATCCGGGCAGGAATAAAAGAAGTCATCAAAAACACCGGTCTGGCAGGCCGGTGGCAAGTACTGAGCTTAAACCCGCTAACCATTTGCGACACAGGTCATAACGAGAGCGGATTGAAGGAGGTCATTGCACAGATTGCCGCCACGCCGCACCAACACCTGCATTTTGTTTTCGGTGTAGTAAATGACAAGTTTCTGCCACCCATTCTTCAACTGCTGCCGAAAAACGCAACATACTATTTCTGCAAACCCGATATACCAAGGGGACTTGATGCCGTGGATCTGCAGAAACATGCACACGATGCCGGAATGAAAGGAGAATGCTATCCGTCGGTAAACGCTGCACTCAAAGCTGCCCGGGAAAATGCTGCTGAAACCGATCTTGTTTTTGTAGGTGGAAGTACCTTTGTAGTAGCTGAAGTTGTGAAATAACTAGCTATCATTTCACCATTTCACCATTTCACTATCTCCCCATTTTCTTTTCTATCCTCCCGAAATTAGATGCAGCACATGCACCTCATCGCCATCGCTGATCATCTTGGTTTCATATTCAGTCTTTTTAACCAGGGTATCATTGACTTTGATCACCAACATTTTGAAAGTGAAATTTTTATATGTTAACAGTTCTGATACCGAAAGATGTTCAACTGAAATCTCTTCCGGGTTATTGTTTAAAAGGATCTTCATATTTTCGGGATTTCGCTGCCTAACAATATTTCCAACACCACATTGGCCTGCATATTTGCTACCATGCCTACCCTGGGGGCGATAGGCGGCAAGTCAGGTCCGATGGCGGAGATTTCGTCACCGCAGATGTATAAATTACCGGCTTTCCTGCAATGGATCGCCTCATTCATGCCCCATCCGGCCATGCCCAATCCAATCACCAGGGGAATAGCAGGCAAATTTGTGAGGATGGTTTCGATGAACATCTCTTTTTGACCGGCAAGGTCGAATGCTTCGACAATTACATCGCAACCCGAAAATATCGCCGGAATATTATCAGGTGTTAATTTAAGATCTTGACCGATGACATTGACAACCGGGTTGATCCGTATGATATTATCCCTCAGGGCGATCACCTTTTTTGTACCGATCTGGTCGAAGAAGAAATACTGACGGTTCAGGTTGCTTTCACTTACCGCATCAAAATCGGCGATGACCAGCGTTCCCAAACCAACCCTTGCAAGTGCAACAGCACAGTTGGAGCCCAATCCGCCACATCCGGCAATACCGACCTTTTTGTTCCCAAGTATGGCTTTTATCTCTTCAAAATTCATAGTCGCTAATCTACTTATAAAGCACTCCCATTGTCTGCATTGTCTGCATTGTCTGCATTGCCTGCATTGTCTGCATTGCCTGCATTGTCTGCATTGTCTGCATTGTCTGCATTGTCTGCATTGCCTGCATTGCCTGCATTGTCTGCATTGCCTGCATTGCCTGCATTGCCTGCATTGCCTGCATTGCTTGCATTGCTTGCATTGCTTGCATTCACTGCATTCCCTGCATTTGGTAAAGAGAGTTCCGCTCAACCGGTGTGCGGCCGGCTTCGGTGATCATGGCAACCATCTGTGAAACAGTCATCACAGGGTTTTGATCTTCGGCGCCTGCCAGTGAATATATCCTGGTAGAATCGTTTATGGTACCATCGAGATCGTCTACGCCAAACGACAGGGATATTTGTGCCAATTTCCGTCCAACAGCCGGCCAATAGGCTTTCATGTGTGGGAAATTATCGAGGTATAGCCGTGCCACAGCGTACATTTTCATATCTTCCACCACCGAAACCTCAGCAATCCTTGACATGGCATTGTTGCTGTTGTGGAATTTCAAAGGAATAAAAGCATTGAAGCCTGCAGTCCGATCCTGAAGTTGCCGCAACCGTTCGAGATGGTCGATGCGCTGAGCGTAGTTTTCCAGGTGCCCGTAAAGCATGGTTGCATTGGATGGTATCCCGAGCTGATGCGCTGTTTCATGAATTTCAAGCCAGGTACCGGATGTTGATTTCATGCCACAAATCTCCGTCCGGATGGCCTCATCAAAAATTTCTGCCCCACCTCCCGGGATAGAGTCGAGACCGCAGGATTTCAGGTAGATCAAGCCCTCCCGGATGCTCATTCCGGATTTTTGGATCATATAATCAAGTTCAACCGCCGAATAGGCCTTCAGGTGCAATGCGGGCCGCACACTTTTGATCCTTGTCAGCAAATCTCCATAATAATAAATATCCCGGTCGGGATGAACCGCCCCGGTAATATGCAGTTCAGTTACACGCTGATCCTGTATCCTTACCTTTTCAAGTATTTCGTCAACCGTCAGTTCCCATCTGGTTGAACTGAAATGATGGGAATAAGAACAAAATCTGCACTTATTGATACAGATGTTTGTTGGTTCTATATGAAAATTCCGAATGAAATATGCGTCATTCCCGTTTTTTTTCCGACGCACATGGTCTGCCAGCATCCCGAGAAAACCCAGATCGGCCTGCTTGAAAAGTGCAAGGCCATCCTCCCCTGAAATCCGTTGTCCTTCTGCAATTTTCCGGGCGATGCCCATTAATACTTCCGGAGTTTTTGCATAGCCGCAAATCGTCAGCAATTGATCTTCCTGCATCAGTCGTCGCAATTTATCCCACTTCCCTGCATTAATGCAATGCTTTATTGTTTGATTATCTTTCGTACTACCTGCCGCTCACCATCTGTTACGGTCACAAGATACATCCCGGTAGAAAATGCATTCAGATTGACCTGATATTCAGGTCCATGGACAGGCGACAATTCACTTTTTAAAACCATTTTCCCCCATAAATCGGAAACCATTACCTGAAGTTGTTTTCCGGCTGAACCGCTCGTCCGGAGATATAACAAATCTGTCGCCGGATTCGGATAAATCTTTATCCAGTCAGCCTGGATGGGTTCGGTAACTGACATCGACCATCCATTCAACGTCATCACCCCGAGATTGGTTGGATCAAGCCAGTATTTCAATACATTGATGGAGTCATTGCCGTTCTTATCCCAGTCATAAGCGAACTGACCATAATAATCGGGGGATTCCAGATCTATTGAATCGCATGAAGACTGGCCACCCGTAAGTGTTCCTACCAGTCTTCCCTCGCTGTCGAAAAGTGGTGACCCGGAGGAGCCGCCTTCAGTCGTTCCATGTCCGTTGGGTGTTCCCGACCATTGGACCTGCCAGTGGGAAATCACTGCACCGCCTGCCCAACTCGACTGTGTGAGCTTCTTGGTATAGGTTGAAATTTTCTTGACATCTCCCTGAGGATGATGAATTCCGACACCCGAAGGACTT
Organism: uncultured Bacteroidales bacterium; assembly: GCA_903925275.1. Lineage (GTDB taxonomy): Bacteria > Bacteroidota > Bacteroidia > Bacteroidales > FEN-979 > CAIVAT01. Next base: position 31,127 of record CAIYES010000317.1, on the reverse strand, counting down.
AACGGGCTGGTTTCACGACTCCAGCCATTGAAATAAACATTGAAGGAATCTGGAATGGCTGATTTCAACAAAACCAGGAAAAAATCAGAGCCGTTGTCACCGCCATTACCACCATGAGCTATCAGACTGGCACCGGTTATTGATCTAAAAACCGGTTCTTTTGTCGGATCGGGACAATCCTGGCCTTCATAATTAAAATAAAATATCCACTGGCTGATATCCGCTGCCGAGGAGAGGTTGCCGCAGTGATCGGCCGTAATCACATAGGGTTTGCCATCATTCAGGGTGTTGTTTACCAATGATCCGGTACACCAGAGATTTTGGCCACCCCGTTTGATCTGGATCCGGGTAACACTTCTCTTTTGCTGTTGCCAGTTTTCGCCTTCAGTACAATTGACATTCACCTCGCAAGGGCCGGAACCGTTAAAACCTGCATTTTGTCTGGAATAATCAGAGATACCCCGGTAAGCATAGGCCACTTCAGCAATATGCATTTCAGGCGCTGGAACTCCATCGGGTGCATTGTATTCAATGGTAAGCTGGTCTCCGCGGATTAAGGCGGTGGCAAATGTTGACAGATTGTTGTTGTTCAAAGAGGTAAATGCACCAATCATCTGTGTACGCTGAGGATTGTAAACAAAAAGTTTTCCACCTTCATGCATAACGAAACGATCAAAGTATAATGAAAGCGCCAGGGCTCCCGGAGATTTTACACTCAGTCGCCACACATTTGTACCGTCGGAGGCCTTGCTCCAATGGCCGGAAGAACCTATTCCCAGGTCTACCGGAAGATTCAGTGCGAAACGGTATGGGATTGGATTTTGTTCATCTTCACGCAGTACCATACCTGTGGAAGGAGGTGCAATGATAACAACGTCTGTCGTGTCGCTGGCCATGGCGAGTGAAAAACTCCGTGGTATTCCTTGCTGGCACAACTGGGCAGACAGCTTTCCCGTGAATGCCAAAATGAAGAACGGCATTAACACAAAAATAAGACGAAAACGCAGATTCATACCTTTTAAGTTTAAGTTAATTGATTTTTGATATTTTATGATTTACCGTTACTTTCCCGTCTGTTATCTGCAATATATACAAGCCTTGAGGAAGGTCGTGGATGTCAAGCGTCATGGAACCCTGAAAAGCCGGGTCATTCCATGATCTGATCAATTCGCCGAGGGTGTTGATCATCTCTATTTTTAGGGACGATTGAAAAAGTCGTCCGGATTTCAGCGTCAGATGATCCTTAGCCGGATTCGGATAGAGGATGAACTGATCGGTATTTTGCAGGTCGTTCAAGCCAACGGTGGATGTGATGGAAATATCATCAAGCATGAAAATAAAGCTGTCATTTGTAACACACTGTATCCCGATATACACATTCTGGTTGTTATAGGCAGAAAGGTCGTAGCTTCTCTTTGTCCAGTCGGCCGGAGATGACTCTGGTGTGGTGGTCAGCGGTACAAAGCTAGCAGGAGAAAGATCGGTGGTGGAAATGGCGACATTGTACATCTCATTGCCGAATTGGGTTGCGTAGGATTTTACCCAGAATTCAATACGGGAATCGATGCCAAGGCTCATTTTCGGGGAGATCAACCATTTGTTGTTGGGGTTCATGGGTGGATAAGAGGAAAAACAGCACCCCAGCTTTTGCCCGGAGTGGGGGGTCAGGTCGGTCATTGCCGGCGTGGTTTTGGAAGGGTTAAAACAAATATAGGCCATCGGTTCATTACTGTGCAGGAATAAGTAAGGAACCCCGTTGGGTTGGTTGATCCCATAAGTGTTTCCACCTTTTACATCGATCACTGTCCAGAGATTGAACGACAGCGTAAAGTCGGCAAGCGATTCAAAATCAAGCGACATGGACGAAGGATATCCTGAAACGGTGATATAGGCCATTTGGGTAACAGAATCACTGACAGTGCCGTTGCTTATTTTCAGCTTAACAGGATAGTTGCCGGGGGTCGGATAATTGATCCCTGACGGGTTCTGCAGGATGGAAGTGGCAGGTATTCCTCCTGTGAAGGTCCATTTCCAGGATGTCGGGGATCCCACAGACTGATCTGTAAAATTCACACTTTCACCAGCCATCAGGGAGGTTTTATCTGCGGCAAAATCAGCTTTCAGGGCGGAGGAGCCTTGTCTTTTTACTTCGAGGTCATCGATCATCATCAGCAAGTGATCGTTTGAAACACAGTGGATTGCAACATATATTTTTTGACCGTTGTAATCGGATAGGCTGAAGGTTTTTTTTGCCCAGGTGAGGGTAGTCTGCAAGGGCTGCAACCCGGAGATGGTGGTAAAACTTCCCGGATTGTTATCCGTTGCTGAAACAGCAACAGTATAATTATCCAAACCAAAAACAACGTTGTATGATTTTACCCAAAAAGAAAAGCTGCCATTGGCGCCAAGTTGTATTTGGGGTGAAATAAACCAGTCGTCGTTTGAAGGCGGGTTCGAGTTAAAGCAGGCGCCAAATCGTAGTCCGCCATGAGGTTGCATGGCCTGATCCGTTGCCATTGAAGGAGTAACCTGTGCCGGGTTAAAACTGAGAAAGGCCATGGCTTCTGACTGATGGGGAAAAGTATAATTTGTAATACCATACGTATCATGCTTATCGACATCGTTTACTGTCCAGTCGTTGAAGGTGAGTGAGAAATCCGGAACAGTTTCAAAGTCCATGATGTAGCTGTCAGGGATTGGAACCGTTGGGGCAAGATTGAAAATGGCGCCTTGTCCCGATGTGAAATTGCTGCTTCCGGGGGTAAGGTTGTCCAGAGAAAAATAACCATCAAACGCGCCGCCCCATCCCCAGTTGAAGTGAAAGTATCCGGAGCCCTGATAGCCATCACATATAAAGAAATACGGATCCGTGCCATTGGCGTTGCCCTGGTACAGCAGCGGATGAGATGCATCCAGTTCGGCAGTTAGCAGCGATAACCACTCTGTTGCGGTGTAGTCCTTTTTCCATTTCCACGCTGCTGTATTTGGATAACTGAAATATTTCACCAATGCCGTATCGATTGTTGCCGAATCAGATTTGGAAATGGTCACGCCAAAATTCATATTCTGTGCAACGCCGCACTGGTATATCAGGGTGGCAACCATATCATTTGGAGTGATAACCGAATCGGGCATATTACTGTAAATATAATTGGTTGCACTGAAATTTGCGTACTGGATGCCATACTTCGGATGGGTGTAGCCATGCTCGCCGGCACCATGGACCGGATATTGATAATATTTCATGATCTGAGCCATGGCTGTGGCGCCGGATCCGGCAAGGGCATGCAAACAGGTTGTTGTGGCAGCCGTATCATTTGGACATCCGGCATTGTAGAAACATCCCTGATCCCATGAGGTTTTTATCAGTGGAAGAAGATCACGCATCGACCTTTCAGGAATAAATTGCGATGACCGGAGATAGCGCCACTCATTCAGGGTACGGCCGGAGGGAGAGGCATCGGTAGTAACTACCTGGTAAATTTCCCGTTCCAGTTCCTGCATGAAACCAGTATATGCCGGTGGGGCGATGGTGCCGTCGAAGTTGCCGGCAAAAGAATAACCCAGTATCGGACGAACCCGGTCGTCGGCAGCAATGATGATGAATCCCTTGTGATTTTTAAGGTAAAACATGTAAGAAAGCGGCATGTTGCGTTTCACAGCCTGTTGTGTTTCCGAACCTGTAAAAGATGGATCTCCGGGAGTAACAAGTTCGGCCGGCTGTCCGATATTGATACAGAAATTTCGTGCAACCTGCAGGGCGGTCGAATAAGGAACGCCTTTACTGGATGCCATGAAGGGCAAGAAGAGGATGGCTATGATAAAAGGCAAAATTCTCCCGATTTTCATATTTGCTCAATTACATTTTGAAATTACAAAGGTAATGTTTTCGGATATTGGAAAAAAGGCTACTTTTATGCCCGGTTTTAATTTTTTTTTCATTCCAAATAATTTTCCATGACCCAGACACTTATCATGAAGAAAGATCCACCCGCATTGCTTCGCTGGATCGTGCTGATATTCATCAGCCTTGCCATGTTCGGCAACTATTATATATACGATTGCATCAGTCCGCTGGCCGACGTCCTGAAGGCCCAGCTTCATTTCACCGACAAGAATCTTGGCCTGCTTCAAGGGATATACAGCATCCCGAACATATTCATGGTGCTGATCGGTGGCATCATCATCGACAAAATCGGAACAAAAAAAGCTGTAATGATTTTTGCCTGTCTTGTCTTCATAGGGGCACTCTTTACGACCATAAAGGGAGACATCGTGTGGATGGCCACCGGCCGGCTGATCTTTGGACTTGGCGCTGAGTCGATGATCGTTGGCATCACAACGATCCTTGCCAGATGGTTCAAGGGCAAAGAGCTTTCTTTTGCATTCGGGCTTAACCTGACCATTGCGCGGTTGGGTTCATTCCTTGCCCTCAACTCTCCCACCTGGGGAAAATCGCTGTTCGAACACTGGCAGAAGCCCCTGTGGATTGCCGTCGGGGCTGGCGCCATTGCAGTCGGAACACTGGCGATTTATTACCTGATCGATATTTACTCCGAAAAAAAATATTCGCTTCAAAAAGAGGGCAACCAGGATAAGGTTGTACTGAAAGACCTGTTCAAATTTGGAAAATCATTCTGGTTCATAACCCTGTTATGCATCACCTTTTATTCGGCCATGTTCCCGTTTCAGACTTTTGCAGTAAAATTTTTCAAGGATGTGCATCTCGCAGGGTTCCCCGACGATGTTGCACGTGGGATGGGCGGATTTCTGTCAAGTTTGCTGACTCTTTCTGCCATGATACTTACTCCGATGTTTGGTTTATTGTCTGATAAAATCGGCAAACGTTCCCTGCTGATGATGTTCGGATCGTTGCTGATCATTCCGGTTTACCTGATCATGGGTTATGTCACACAGTCTGTTGCCCTGCCTCCTTCTGTGGTCGGTATCTTTACAGCCGGTGACCAGAGCACAGGGTTTCTTGGCGGAGTTGTCTATTTCGGAAAAATGATCAGTGCACTGTTCACCTATTTCCCAAACATAGCCATCCCGATGGTCATCATGGGAATTGCGTTTTCACTGATCCCGGCCATCATGTGGCCCTCTGTTGCACTGATCGTAGACCATTCCAAACTTGGCACTGCCTATGGCCTGATGACGATGATCCAGAATATCGGGCTCGCAGGCTTCAACCTGATGGTGGGATGGGCGAATGACTATTCGGGGGCCAGCGCGGCCAATCCGGGCGGTTATCATCTCGGTATGTGGATTTTCAGCAGTCTCGGATTCTTTGGCTTATTCTTTGCCTTCATGCTGAGACGAAATGAAAAAGGCCCCAATGCGCACGGCCTTGAATACGGAACAAAATACAATAAAAGGCCCCCGGAATGAGGATACTCCTCGTAGCTGCTACTTTTTTTGAAATCAGGCCGTTTGTTGAAAAACTTCCGTTGCTCAACAAAATGAGTGAGCAACTATCACATTACCGGCATAAAAATATCGACATCGATGTACTTATCACGGGGGTGGGAATGATCCCAACAGCATATCTCCTTGGCAAACAACTTACGCTGCAGCAATACGACCTTGCCATCAATGCCGGGATTGCCGGTACATTTAACAGATCGTTGCCGCTTGGATCGGTCGTAAATGTTGTTGAAGATTGCGTTGCTGAACTGGGAGCAGAAGACGGTGACAATTTTCTTTCGATGTTCGACCTCGGACTGATTGACCCCGATGTTCATCCTTACCAGCACGGAGTATTGATCAATGATTTCAGGAATGATGCAGCATTGATAAAACCCGGGCGGATTAACAAGCTGCCAAAAGTAAAAGGGATTACCTCCAACACGGTACATGGAAACGTTCAGAGCATTGCAAGGATTCAGCAGTTGACAATGGCAGATCTGGAGAGCATGGAAGGAGCTGCCTTTTTGTTCGTATGTCTGACTGAAAAAATTCAGTGCCTCCAGATACGAGCCATCTCAAACCTGGTAGAGGAGCGGGATAAAAAAACCTGGAAACTTGACCTTGCTTTAAAAAGCCTGAACCAGTTGCTGTTTGATCTTTTAATTGATATTTAACACCCTGTCACTTGATAAATCTCATGTTAATTAATTAACAGATAGAAAATTTGTGCTTATATTTGTCATGGTATTTTCTGTGTTCAGGTTCTTTTGAAACTTTTCAAAACTCATTGATCCATCTTATTTAACTTTCCATGATAAAGCTTGCCATTTCCCCCTGCCCCAACGACACCTTTATCTTTGATGCGATCATCCACAAACGGATAGACCTCGAAGGATTATCTTTTAATTTCCAGCTTCACGATGTGGAAACCCTTAACCAAATGGCGCTTTCCGGTGGTGTGGATATGATAAAAGTCAGTTTTTTCACCTATCTGCTGCTTCAGCAAAATTTTGTCCTCCTCGACTCGGGAAGCGCGATGGGATTCGGAAACGGACCATTGCTGATCAGTAAAAACGGGTATACCCTAGAAGATATCCCCAATCTCAGGGTTGCCGTTCCGGGTCAATATACCACTGCACACATGCTTTTAAGGATTGCGGCACCCCGTATCGGAAAAAAGGAATTCATGCTCTTTTCCGAAATTGAGAATGCCATACTCAACAACGGGGTTGACGCAGGCGTGATCATCCATGAAAATCGATTTACTTACGAGTTGAAAGGGCTGAAAGAAATTCTCGATCTGGGTAAATACTGGGAAAACCTTACTGGTTCTGCCATTCCGCTTGGCGGCATCATCGTCAGGAAAGATCTAGGATATGACTTGATAAACAAACTAAACCGCATCATGTACCGCAGCGTTGAATATTCCTTCAAACATCCTGAAGCGGCTATGCCTTTTGTCAGGGAACATGCCAGGGAAATGGACGACGAAGTTATGAAAAAACACATCCGGTTGTATGTCAATGACAACACGCTGAGCCTTGGAACCGGCGGAAAAGTGGCCATAGCAAAATTACAGGAGATTGCACTGGAGAAGGGGCTGATCAGCGAAATAGCGAGGTAGCAAGGTAGCGAAATAGCGAGGTAGCGAGGTAGCGAAATAGCGAGGTAGCGAAATAGCAGATAGAAATGGTTGAAAATAATTTGAGTGCTGCATCCATTGGAAATACCCTACGTTCGGCACTTTTAAGTGGAATGATCCGTGAAGAGGATACATCTGCGATCTTATACGATCTCTCGTACCTTGAATCACGCATCAAACACCTCACATCCTGTTTCCCTGAAAACACACTTCACGGAATTGCCATTAAAGCCAATCCATTGGTGCGGATTTTGGAGTTCATGAAAGGAATTGCTCCAAATATCGGAGCCGAAGCTGCATCCATCGGCGAAGTGACCATGGCATTGAAAACCGGTTACCGGCCTGATCAGATTGTTTATGATTCGCCGGTTAAAACGATGCAGGAACTTGAATTTGCGCTTAAAACCGGGTTACACATCAATGTCGATAACCTTTCGGAACTGAACCGGGTGGCTATGATTTATCAAAGCCGGTCAGCGAATGTGACATCTACCGGATCAGTAGGGTTGAGGATCAATCCGCAGATCGGGTTAGGAACAATCCTGGAATCGAGTGTGGCAGGAGAATATTCAAAATTCGGCGTGCCGCTCAGGCACCAGCGTGCGCAACTTGAGCAGGCTTTCCTCACACATGCCTGGCTCACAGGTGTGCACCTTCACGTAGGTTCACAGGGTTGCCCCATGGAAATGCTGGTCGACGGGATCGGCGCGTTATACGACTTCACCATGGTGGTAAATGCAAAGCGCCGGAATGCCAACCTCCATGCCATCGATGTGTTCGACATTGGCGGAGGACTCCCTGTTGCCTACAACACTATCTCAGCCATCCCTTCCATGGAAGAATATGTCGGAAAAATCAGACGACGTGCTCCTCAACTCTTTAATACTACAGTGTTTAAACTGATAACCGAATTCGGCCGATGGACCTGTACCAACGCCGGTTGGACCGTAAGCCGTGTGGAATATGTAAAACACGATCAATCGATCAACACCGCCATGCTGCATGTGGGTGCCGATCTGTTTCTGCGTGAATGTCTGAACCCAAAGGATTGGCATCATCAATACACACTTTTCGACCGGGAAGGCAGGATTAAAGAGGGAAAGGATGTAAACCTATGGAACCTGGCCGGCCCTCTTTGTTTTTCCGGCGATATGTTAGCAAAAGAAGTCTGCCTTCCACCCGTTGAAGAGGGTGACTATCTGGTAATCCACGACAGCGGCGGATATACCTTCAGCATGTGGTCGCGTTACAACAGCCGCCAAACCCCCAGAATTATCGGATACCGTGAAGATCGTTTTGAAATTTTGAAAGAGCGGGAAACCCTGGAGGAACTGCTTGGGTTTTGGGAATGACAAATGACAAATGACAAGTGACAAGTGACGTCACTCAAGTTTCTTTACTTGTCATTCGTCATTTGTCATTTGTCATTTCATTTGTCACTCAACTCCGTTCTCCAGCAAACTGGTCATCCTTGTTTTTAAACAGCACGTTAAATGTTGTCAAACTGCCATAAACTTTGGTGATATACTGCTGCATTTCCACTTTTTCCTGATCGGTGAGTTCGCTTGCATTGAGTTTTTGTTCCAGAACACGCAAACGGTCACGAACCATCACGATCTTATGGAAGAATGTTTCCATGGGAACCTCTTTCTCCTTCAACCCTGGTTCTCCAGGATACATCACCAATTTCCCACCTGTCCATTTGGCGCCAAGGGGAACCGATTCCTGAATATCGCTGAAACGCTGGAGCACCCGGATGAGACTCTTTTCTATTTTATCGTAGGTCAATAATTCAGATGGGGTTTCAACGGCCTCTATCGTTTCCATCCCTTCAAATTCACGGAGGATTTTACGTATTCCATGCTCGATGAACGAAATTTCATAGGCGTCGGAGCGCACCTGAATGACAACTCCTTTTCCGAATTGCGGATGTTTAATCCTGGAACCAATTCCTAAAATTGTTTCAGCCATTTTATCATTTCTTGACACATCTGACCGAAAAACCGGCCATTTTATCATTGGTGCTGGTTCCCAAATCCTTTCTGCCATAGGCAAAAAGCACATTGTTCACAACTGTATCATTGACTTTGCCTGATGTCCAGAAACCACCCCAGTGGTTAATTCCGGTGAAGGTGCTGTCGGGATGCCGCACTCCACTGTACAGGGACGGAAAACGAGACTTATAGATGGTATCCATGGCAAGCATTTTTTGTCCGGCCAGGTCACTGCCGCCCAGTGTCTGAATCAGTGAACCCCATTCTTTATCAGAAGGTACATGCCAGCCTTTGGGACAGGAAGTTTGTGCGGTTTTCCAGGTGTAAAGCCGTCCATTGGTCGCTACTTTTGTAGAGTCATTGTCGTAGGTCCAACAGCCGGTGTGCGCAGCGAACTTCAGGTTTTCCCCCATCCATGTCTGGGTTCCGATTTTCACCCATGCATACACACGGCCATCACGCACATCGGTGAAAGTCCCTTTCGCCTGAGCATTTACGAGGCAGGGAAGCAGCATGATGCTAATCAAAAGAATTATCGCAGCGTTAAAGCCAAACAGGAAATTTGATTTTTTCATAATGTGTTTTTGTTAATTTGGTTAGAGTTGGTTGAATCAAAAACAGGGTTTGCAATTAATTGGTGAATTTAATATAAATATACCGGTTTCCCGGAGATTAAACCGGGATGTAAAAGTACTCAGAAAATTATAAACTTTGTAATTTGCCATTATGTTTGTTTATTTTTGTGAAAAAGATTCAAATACGGGAAATATGATCGTAGTCACAGGCGCTGCAGGATTCATCGGAAGTTGCATGGTTAGTAAGCTCAACAACAAAGGGTTCAGGGACATTATTTTGGTCGATGATTTTTCAAAAACAGAAAAACATCCGAACATTGCCCATAAAAGTTTCCTGGAAAAGGTTGAGCGCACCGTGTTTTTCCCATGGCTTTACAAACATCAGAAAGATGTTGAATTTATCTTTCACCTGGGCGCCCGCACCGATACCACAGAATTCAACCGGGAGATTTTCGACGAACTTAATTTAAACTATTCCAAAGACATTTGGAAAGCATGTTGCGAATTGGAAATTCCGTTGGTATACGCCTCATCCGCTGCCACTTATGGGGATGGTTCCTTAGGGTACAGCGACCAGAATTCTTCCCTGAGTTTCCAATTGCTTCCATTAAATCCTTATGGCATTTCTAAAAATGAATTTGACAAATGGGCCTTGCTTCAACAACTGACCCCTCCGCACTGGCACGGATTGAAATTTTTTAATGTTTTCGGCCCAAATGAGTATCATAAAGGCAGGATGGCTTCGGTGGTATTTCATGCGTTTAATCAGGCTGACAGACGTGCGGGCGGGCAAGGGAGTGGAGTAGTCAGGTTGTTCAGGTCGCATAATCCTGCTTACCGTGACGGTGAACAATCTCGTGACTTTATCTATGTTAAAGATGTGACCGACGTCTTGTATTTTCTTATGAACCATCCATCTGATTCCGGTATTTACAATCTCGGCACGGGGAAAGCACGTTCATTCCTCGATTTGGTTCATGCAGTCTTTTCAGCCCTTGACATCACTCCTTCCATTGAGTTTATTGATACCCCCGCCGATATCCGTGACAAATACCAGTATTTCACCGAGGCTGATATGGCAAAACTTCGCTCCATTGGTTACGAAAAGCCATTCTACAGCCTTGAATCCGGTATCGAAGAGTATGTGCAGGGATACCTCATCGACCGCAGCAACTTCTGATCTGTAATATGGTGACCAACATCGGTTTTCGGGATTCTGCAGGACAAGAAATATTTATCAGGTTCAGGCATTTTTTTGTGCACAATCTGACCTTGAAAATTGCAAAAAATATTTTAATTTAATTTTGAAAAATGTATTATTTTAGCAAAGATTATTTATACCGGGTTTATGCAGCCCAAAACCAAAATATTTTCACTGGAATTAATATTCATCTAATAACTAAAATCTGAAGCTTTATGAGAAAATTATTACTGTTTTTATTTGTCCTGGTGACCATAAGTTTCACTTACGGACAAAACCTGAATGAAGGTTTTGAGGGAACCACTTTCCCTCCTACCGGATGGTCAGTCATTAATCTGGGTGATGCCAATACCTGGGTAAGAGCTACCGCAAATATGAGAACAGGTGTTGCCTGCGCCTCAATCACGTACTCTTCCACTGCTCACAATGATTATCTGATAACTCCGCAACTTGCTCCGGCTGCGGGTAACTTTACTTATAGTTTTTATGCGCAAAGTTACCTGGGTGCCTCTTATCCTGAGCAGTTCAATGTATTGTTGTCAACAACCGGTAATGCAGCAGCCAACTTCACGGTTACCCTGGCCTCCAACGTTACAGCACCGGCGGCTTATGCGCAATTTTCATACAACCTGTCAGCATATGTTGGACAGAATGTTTATGTAGCCATTCAGGCAATTTCAACAAATATGTTTTATCTGACTATTGATGATGTAACAGGACCTCCTTTGACCCCGACACTGCCTCCTACAGCTCAGCCGACTGCGCTCATACTTACACCGGCTGTTTCGTCTGTTGCAGGTACTTTTACCGCTGCATCCCCTGTTCCCAATGGCGGATATCTTGTAGTCAGAAGCACCAGCTCGACGTTATCTTCAAATCCGGTTAACGGAACTTCCTATGTTGCCGGTGCCGCTTTGGGCGGAGGCGTTGTTGTATCTTCAGCCAACAGTACTGTATTTACAGCAACCGGACTGTCCCCATCTACACTATATTATTTCTTTGTTTTTTCCTATAACACCGGAGGTGCAGGTACGGCTTATCTGACAACAAGCCCCCTTACAAACAGTACGACAACGGGTGCTGCCATTCCCCTTTGCGGTACAAAAACAGTGGGGGCAACGGGTTGTGACTATGTTAACCTTACGGCAGCCATGACGGCGCTGAGCAGCAGCATCTTGACCTGTCCTGTTACCCTGTTGCTGAATGCGACTTACACTTCAGCCACCGAAACCTGGCCAATCATTGTTCCGGTTACCCTTGGATCGAGCGCAACCAATACCCTGACGATCAAGCCAAATGTGGGGGTAACAGCAACGATTTCAGGATCTCTGACCAGTGCGCTGTTTAAAGTTTACAACAGCAATACGATCATCGATGGTTCAAACACTGTTGGTGGAACAACCCGGAACCTGACCATCACAAATACCTCTGCAACCACTCCCCAGGTATTTGTAATAGGTTCTATCGGAACAACGCCGATAACCAACTGTACACTTAAAAATACAATAATCATCAATGGTGTAACTACATCTTCGGCCATGATGGTATCAGATGGTCCTGCACCGGGTGCAGCAGGCTATTTCAACAATATAACCATTCAGAACATCGATTTACAGAAAGCTTACATCGGATTGTATTGCATTGCTGTACCTACTGCCGGAAACGGAAGCGGATTGCTGATCACCGGCAACAACATCAATACGGCAGGAGCAAATTCCATCCGTCTTTGCGCCATATATGTTCAGGGTGTTGACGGGGCAACCGTATCAAACAACAACATCGGGAATATTGCAAATACTTTAGATGCTGCCAATATATCAGGTATCTGGTTTGCAACAGCAACGATAAACAGTACAATTTCCGGCAATACCATTGGTCCGATGAGTGGAACTGCGGGAGGCCCGAGAGCCATGGCCATTTCCTCCGGTGTTACAGGTGCAAACCTTACCATAACAGGGAATACCATCACCAACATATCTACCACCACTACCTACAATGCGATCGGCATTTACTTTTTCAGCACTACTGCCGGGATTACGATCTCAAAAAACATGATCAGCAACATCAAAAATACCAATGCCGGCGGATACATGGCCACGGCAATGTATCTTGCTTCCACGGCAGCAGTCAGCGCCAACTGTAGTGTTGTAAATAATGCTGTTTGGGATATTGCCGGTTACGGGTATTCCAGTTATGCATGGAATGGTTTAGGCATTATCATATACTCCGGTTTCGGTTACAACCTTTACCACAATACGGTATACATGAATACCGAGCAATCATCCATTACCGGAATGCCGAGTGCGCTGTTTATTTATTCTTCGGTGACGGCAGTGGGCGCCATCGACTTAAGAGACAACATCTTCAGCACAACACAGATGATCGGGACAAACCGTTATGCTATTTACAGTCTTGCAGCAAACACGGTGTTCAGCAACATCGACTACAACGACTATTATTCAGCCGGCCCAAACCTGGGTTATATCGGCGTCGATCGTGCTAACCTGGCTGCCATTCAAACAGGGTTTGGCGGTAATGTGAACTCCCAGAATATTAATCCGACTTTTGTTGGCGTCGATCTTCATCCGACCAATGTTGCCCTGAGAAATAAAGGGTTAACCATTGCCGGTGTTACCACAGATATCACAGGTGCTTTCCGTACAAATCCTCCGGATGTGGGCGCATACCAGTTTTCTCCCAACCAGACAGTCATCACGGCTGCCGCCACCAACCTTACCACCACATCTGCAACACTCACCGGATCGATCAACGCAAGTAACCTTATCGTTTTATCAGGTTTCGAATACGGGCTTACAACTGGCTACGGAACTCCGGCAGCCGGCACAACCCCCGGGACAATTACAGGTAATACCGGTACACCAATCAGTGTTGACATTTCAGGGCTGTTAGTGAATAATACCTACCATTACAGGGCCATAGGAACAAGCGGAAGTTTAGTGATTTACGGTTCAGACATGACCTTCAGTACTGCTATTCCGCCGGTCATTACCACGGTTGCCGCAGCCCCAGTTGGTGCGATTTTCGCCACTCTCAACGGATCTGTTAATCCAATTAACGCCAGCACCGTTGTATCATTCGAATATGGCCTGAGCGCAACACCTTATAGTTCAACCGCCACTGTTGCTGGTCCTTTCACGGGAAATACAGTTCAAACCTTCAATGCAGCCCTGTCGGGTCTCACAATCAACACCACTTATCATTTCAGAGCCAAAGCCGTTAATGCAGTAGGCACTTTTTATGGCAATGACATGACTTTCTTTACAACATGTGTTGTTCCTGCTGCTCCCGGAGCAATATCAGGCCCCTTAGCCGTTTGCAAAACCAACACAGGATATGTTTATTCGGTTGCCCCTGTTCCATACGCTTTTGTCTATAACTGGACCTTCCCTGCCGGATTCAACATCACCTCCTATCCCAATTCAAATTCTGTTACCGTGGATGTTACCAATGCAGCGGTTTCCGGAACAGTTACCGTAAGAGCCCAGAGTGACTGCGGTGCTATAGGTGCTCCTGCTTCCGTTGCTGTGACTGTTAACGCTCTGCCTTTGCCTACCGTAACAGGAACCGCTTCTGTATGCCAGTATGCCAGCTATAATTATACAACACAACCCGGCATGACATCGTACGTTTGGACTGCAACTCCCGATGGAGTCGTTTCAACGACAGCAAATCCCAATGTAGTGAGCATTACCTGGGCAACACCTGGTGCAAAAACCGTCGGGGTTATTTATACCAACCCCGCCACCGGTTGTACTGCAACAACACCTGGAACAGTAGCTGTTACTGTAAATGCAGCGCCGACACCTACCATCAACGGTATTAACAGTATGTGTGTGAACTCAGGATACTATAATTATACTACCCTGGGTGGTCAAAGCAGTTATATCTGGACAATTTCTTCAGGCGGCGTTATCAATAGCGGACAGGGCACAGCACAAATCGAGGTTGTCTGGAATACTCCGGGTGCCCAGTTTGTAACTGTCAATTATGCCAATGGCAATGGATGTTTCGCTCAGAATCCTGTAACATTCAATGTCACTGTTGCCGGACTTCCTCAGGCGGCTGGTCCCATTTCAGGTTCATCCGAAGTTTGTGCCGGCTCAAGCGGAGTAGCTTATTCTGCTGCGGCTATCACCAATGCACAAACCTATGTATGGTCGGTTCCTGCCGGAGCCTCCATTGTTTCCGGACAGTTGACCAATGCCATCACTGTTAATTTTGCTACCAATGCTTCTCCAGGGAACATCACTGTTTATGGTAACAGCATTTGCGGAAACGGGACAATCTCCCCTGCTTTCCCCATTGTTATCACCCAGATTCCTGGTGCTGCATCAACTATTACAGGTACAGCTTCGCTGTGCGAGGGAACAACCGGAGTTGCCTATTCAGTTCCTCCTGTTACCGGAGCAACCGGATATAACTGGACACTGCCTTCCGGAGCAACCATTGCTTCTGGTCTGAATACCGCAGATATCACTGTTGACTTTGCCATGGGTTCTTCTTCAGGCGCAATCAGTGTTTATGGAACCAACTTATGTGGAAATGGCGCAGCATCTGCCAATTTCAATGTAACAGTTGTTCCAAAACCTGCTGCTCCGGTTATCACTGTTGTTGGAAATATCCTGTCGAGCAATTATACCGATGGGAACCAATGGTACTATAATGGAGCAGCGATCACCAACGGCACGGCACAAACACAGTTTGCACAGTATTCCGGATTGTACACGGATATAGTTACTGTAAACGGTTGCAGTTCCGATGTTTCCAATAGTATATATGTTGCTGCTACAGGCATAGCTGATCCTCAGGCATCGAACATTGTAATTTCTCCCGTACCAAATAACGGCCTCTTTAAAGCCAGCTTTGATTATCCGGGAGAAGAAATCTTCACTATCCTGGTTTACAATCAACTTGGTGAAAAAATTTACGAATCGAAAGACAATCTGGTTAAAGGATTATTCGAGAAGAATATCGATCTCAGACCTACACCAAATGGTATTTATTCGGTTGTCTTCCAATCTGTTGACAAGAAGATTGTTAAGAAGATCGTTGTAAATAAATAACCAATACAGGATCACTTTTTTAAAGCCCTGCCGGAAACGGCGGGGCTTTTTGCAATCCGGCATCAGGGATTTTAACCAAAATGGCTGACTATAAAAGTTCAGGCAGCATATAATTCACCAAAAGATTTTTACATGACATCGGAGCAAACAAGTTGTTTTATTATATCTTTGTCAGTTATTCCGCCTTTAGCAATACATTTTTTTTTCCTCATGATAACATCATCCCGTTTAAATGCCAGACCCTGATTCGCCTTTTTAAATAACAACCACAATATATATAAAACCATTCACTATTTAGCAACCAACAAAACAACATCACCATGAGAAAAATCTTTACCTTGTTATTTGCACTTCTGCTTTGGGCGGGAAGCTCCTGGGGGCAATCTATCATTATTGGAAACGGAACCACTGTAACGGATGGTACCACCATTGACCCGGTTGACAGATTCTACAATTACACACATTGCCAGATTATTTACACGGCTGCTGAATTGTCAGCGGCTGGGCTGCCTTCAGGCTCTGCTATTTCTGCTATTGGATTTTCCATCTCTGAGTCGGCAGTTTCTTTGGCTGGCTTTACAATTAAAATGGGACTTACCGCGCAAACCATTGGCCAGCCTTATATTGCAACACTCACAACCGTTAAGCCCGCTTTCACCTATACCCCGGTTGTACAGGTTGCCGGAAGCTTTGACATGATTCCATTAACCACAAATTTCACCTGGGACGGAACATCCAACATTGTCGTAAATACCTGTACCGGCTCAAATCCTTATACATCTCCTTACGGAGGATTGCGGTATACTGTCGCTACCAGCGGTACGATAACTTATGTGAGGACGGATGGAACAGACAATTGTCCAACTACTACGCTCACCAGTACCACCTACAGACCCAATATCAAATTTAATTATATTGGCGGCGCTGCCTGCTCCGGCACTCCGGCACCCGGCAATACAGTTTCTACTCCCAATCCGGTATGTTCAGGAGTTAGCTTTACCTTATCACTACAAAATTCTACTCCGGGCTCAGGTGTAACCTATCAGTGGCAGTCGTCACCCAATGGTACGGTTTGGACAAACGTAGGCACCTCGTCATCGTCATTTACGACTTCACAAACTACAGCTACCTATTACCGTTGCCAGGTAACATGTTCAGGCAACACAGGCACATCCAATCCGCTACAGGTAACCATGAATCCTTTTACCAGTTGCTTTTGTACTTCCACAGCAACTTACACAGGTGATGAGGATATATTAAATGTAACGGTAGGAGCCATTAACAATTCTTCCACATGTAGTTCCATAGCGCCGGGGCCTGGTTCTGTTCAGAACATGTACAGCAATTATTATTTCAGTGTACCCCCTGCCAGCCTCAGGAAGTCAGTATCGCAGTCTTTCAGCGTGCAGATCGGAACCTGTGGATCGAATTATAGCAATGCAGTTAAAATTTTCATAGACTATAATCAAAATGGTAATTTTGCCGATGCAGGTGAAGAAGTTTATGTTTCGGCCGTTTCCACCAGTGGACCACATTTCGAAACCGGTAGTTTTATACCTCCCGCAACTGCAACAGTTGGGAGTACCATGATGCGGGTCGTGAATGTTGAAACAAGCACTCCCGGCTCCATAACTCCCTGCGGTACTTATGGATGGGGTGAAACTGAAGATTATATGGTAAACATTGCAGATGCACCTGCAGTTACGACCGACCCGGCCACACTCATCTCTTCTTCCGGTGCAACACTGAACGCGACTGTAAGCGCCAATTTCTCATCCACCACAGTGACCTTCGAATATGGCACCATGGCTACTCCGCCATTTGACAATACCGTTACCGTGCCGACCCCTGTTACCGGTCAAAGCTCATCTGTCAGCACCATCATTGCTGGATTGCAACCCAATACCACCTATAATTTCAGGGCGCTCGGAACAAATGCAATCGGAACGACAAATGGATTGATCCGGTCATTTACAACTGTCGCTGTTGCACCTGCTGTTACAACCAAAGACCCCACTCTGGTTGGATCTTCGTTTGCCACCATGAACGGATCAGCCAATGCCTTTAACGCCAACACAACTGTAACCTTTGAATATGGTACACTTCCTACTTACGGAAGCACTGTTGCCGCCGTTCCAGCTACTGTTTCGGGGAATATTGTTACTGACTTCAGTGCCACGCTTTCAAGCCTGATCATCAACACCACCTATTATTACAGGGCAAAGGGTGTCAATAGCGCAGGTACTACCTATGGCGTTCAGAAGACCTTTTATACAACATGCGTTGTTCCGCCTGTTCTCGGCGTAATATCAGGCCCAGCCAACGTTTGCAAAAACAACTCAGGATACGTTTTTTCAGTTGCTCCTGTGCCATATGCTTTTGTTTATACCTGGACTTTCCCTGCCGGATTCACCATCACCTCCTTCCCCAATTCGAATTCTGTTACCGTAAGCGTTTCCAATGCAGCAGTTTCCGGAACAATTACGGCCAAAGCCCAGAGTGATTGCGGAGCGATCGGACCGACTACTTCCATGGCCGTGACTGTTAACAACCTTCCGGTTCCGGCTGTAACAGGAACACCTTCTGTGTGCCAGTATGCCAGCAATAACTATACAACCCAGGCCGGCCAGACATCATACGTTTGGACTGCTGCTCCCGATGGAGTTGTCACCCCGACCGGAAATCCGTATATTGTGAGTATCAGTTGGGCCACACCCGGCGCAAAAACCGTCGGAGTTAGTTATACCAATCCCGCCACCGGTTGTACTGCCGCAGCACCGGGAACATTTCCTGTTACTGTAAATGCAGCGCCCTCACCCTCTATCACAGGCGTAAACAGTATGTGTGTGAACTCCGGATACTACAATTACACCACCCTTGGTGGTCAAAGCAACTATCTCTGGACAGTTTCTTCAGGTGGCGTGATCAATGGCGGACAGGGAACCGCACAGATTGAGGTTATCTGGAATACTCCGGGCGCCCAGTTTGTAACTGTCAATTATGCCAATGGCAACGGGTGTTTCGCTTCAGCCCCTGCTACATTTAATGTCACTGTTGCCGGACTTCCTGTTGCTGCAGGTACTATCACCGGATCATCCAATGTTTGTATGGGGTCAAACGGTGTCGCCTATTCTGTTCCTACTATCACCAATGCTTCAACCTATGTATGGTCGGTTCCTGCCGGAGCTTCCATTGTTAGCGGACAATTGACCAATGCCATCACTGTAAATTTTGCTCCCACGGCTACTCCTGGGAACATCACTGTTTATGGTAACAGCATTTGCGGAAACGGGACGATCTCCCCTGCTTTTCCGGTGACCATCGTCAGCTTGCCGGGTGCCGCTTCAGCGATTACAGGTGCGGCTTCCGTTTGTGAGGGAACAACCGGAGTTGCTTATTCGGTTCCACCTGTTACGGGAGCTACCGAATATACATGGACACTACCCACCGGAGCAACCATTGCTTCAGGTATTCATACCGCGGACATTACCGTTGACTTTGCCATGGGCGCTGCTTCCGGCGCTATCAGCGTATTTGGTACCAACTTCTGCGGTAATGGCGCAGCATCCGCTGGCTTCAATGTAACAATCGTCAAACAACCATCGGCACCTGTTATCACCCTTACCGGAAATACACTTTCGAGCAGTTATTCCGATGGAAACCAGTGGTACTATAACGGAGCTCAGATTACCAACAGCACGGCACAAACACATCTGGCACAATTTTCCGGATTGTACTGGGACGTAGTGACGGTGAACGGATGCAGTTCTGATACCTCCAACAATGTATATGTTACGGTTACAGGCATTGCAGATCCTCAGGCCTCAACCATTGTTATTTCGCCCATACCAAACAATGGCTTCTTCAAGGCTACCTTAAATTATCCGGGAGAAGAAACCTTCACGATCCTGGTTTACAACCAACTTGGTGAAAAGGTTTACGAATCGAACAACAACCAGGTAAAAGGATTATTTGAGAAGAATATTGATCTCAGACCTGCACCAAATGGCATCTATTCGGTCGTCTTCCAGTCAGTCGATAAGAAGATTGTCAAGAAGATCATTGTGAACAAATAGGGTCCGGAATTCAGGATCGAAAAGCCCTGCCCGAAACGGCGGGGCTTTTTTTTCACTTCACTTTTGAATAAATACGATTTTTTTGTACCTTTACAATACCTTTGCCGGATTAAATTTGAATGTATTGACTGTTTAAATAATTCAACGAATAATGAGACAAAAGGTATTGATACTATTTGTGATTGTCGGTTTTTTGAACTTTCTGCACCCGGAATTTCTGACTGCCCGCGATGCGCCGATCACAACTGCCGGTTCTTCAACAGTTTGCGAAGGTGCGGCAGTTGTTGTTCCGATTACTGTTACAGGTTTTATCACCATAAAGGCTATCACGCTTCGGCTTGACTATGATCCGACCCAGTTGGTATATGTCAGCTATTCCGGGTTAAATTCGTCACTTTCAGGCGCTTCGGTCAACTCTGTTAACATCAGCTCTAATCTTTCCAAAATTCTGATTGTGTGGTCGGATGTTAATTCACGGACTTTGCCTGATGCAGCAAAATTGTTGGATTTAAATTTCACCCTAACAACCGGATCACCTGCTGTAAGCTTCAACAACACTGCAAATAGTGGTGGCGAGTGTGAATATGCCGATGAGAATGGTGCGGCTATGAACGACATCCCGACAGCTACTTTTTATTTCAGTGCGACGGTTACGAACAGTAACGCTGCCCCTGCAGGAACAATAACAGGATCAACCCTGCTTTGTGCAGGAACCAGCAATGTTGCTTATAGTGTTCCGGCCATTGCAAATGCCACGGACTATATCTGGAACTTACCATCAGGCGGTTCGATCATTTCGGGCAGCAATACCAGTTCAATTGTTGTGAATTATTCTAATTCGGCCATTTCCGGAAATGTTACAGTTGCCGGATCTAATGGTTGCGGTACGGGAACTCCCTCCAGTCTTGAGGTTACGATCAACCCTTTGCCAGTGCCTGTAATAACCGGATTGGGGACCGTTTGCGCCGGATCAACGGGAATTACATACACCACTGCTACAGGAATGACAAATTATGCATGGGTCGTTTCGTCAGGCGGCAATATCACAGGAGGTACAGGAACAGCAACCATTACCGTTAACTGGAATACGGCCGGCACGCAGAGCGTCACCCTGAATTATGCAAATTCATTCGGATGCCTGGCTGCAACTCCAACGGTTAAAACTGTTATTGTAAATCCGCTTCCGGTCCCTACCATTACAGGGAATACCAGCATCTGTTTAGGCCCAGCCAATTACCCCTACACTACCGAACCTGCAATGTCATCTTATTCATGGACCGTTTCGGCCGGTGGATCAATCATTTCGGGGGCCGGATCGAACGCAATCCAGGTTAACTGGAGTACTTCCGGATCAAAATCGGTGACAGTTAACTATTCCATACCTTCCACAGGATGTTCCGCTGCAACACCCACATCCAAAGCTGTTACCGTAAATGAACTACCCGTTCCGACCCTTACAGGTCCGCTATCTGCCTGCATTGGTTCATCGGGAAATGTTTATGTTACCGAAGCAGGGATGACCGGGTATTTATGGGCTCTATCATTTGGTGGAACCGTTACAGGCGGTGGCGGATCATCGAATAACAGCATTACCGTAACCTGGAATACTGCAGGCCCCCAGGGCGTCAGCATTAATTATATGAATCAGGCCGGTTGCACCGCTCAGAACCCAACATCGACGAGCGTCACAGTT
This sequence comes from uncultured Bacteroidales bacterium, assembly GCA_903925275.1. Classification (GTDB taxonomy): domain Bacteria; phylum Bacteroidota; class Bacteroidia; order Bacteroidales; family FEN-979; genus CAIVAT01. The sequence goes on along the minus strand of CAIYES010000317.1, from coordinate 9,453 downwards.
CATGCATTGCCGGTGCCGACAATCACCGGACTTGCCGTAGTTTGTCAAGGTACAACCGGGGTGTCATATTCGACGGAACCAGGCATGACAAATTATCTTTGGACAATTTCGCCGGGTGGCTCGATTACTTCAGGATCGGGGACCGACAATATTTTAGTTACCTGGAATACGGCTGGTGCACAATGGTTGAGTGTTACCTATACCGATGGAAATGGGTGTACGGCCAGCACACCTGGTTCGAAAAATGTATCGGTAGACCTGTTCCCCGGACCAGCCGGCGTTATATCAGGAAGCGACACGATTTGTGCAGGCACCAATGGCGTAATTTACAGTGTACCCCCGATTGCCAATGCAGTCACTTACGAATGGACTGTTCCTGCCGGGGCAATTATTACCTCCGGAGCGCTGACCAACCAGATTGTTGTGAGCTTCAGCAATACGCCGGGATCAGGCGTGATAACGGTGAAAGGAATCTCCGGGTGCGGAAGTGGCGCTGTATCGCCCGATTTCAATGTAACCATGATCGCTTCCCAGGCTGCTCCGGTAGTAACTGCAGTGGGGCCATTGCTGACAAGCAGCACGCCAACCGGCAATCAATGGTATTATGAAGGAACCGGTTTAATCCCGGGTGCAACCGGACAAACTTACACGGCAACGATAACGGGATGGTACTGGACTGTTGTTTTGGGTGTCGGATGCCCGACCCTCGAATCGAACCATGTTTATGTTCTGTTTACAGGCCAGGATGATTTGCAAAATAACAATTTCAGCGTGTACCCTGTTCCAAACGACGGAAAGTTCAAGATTGTGATGACCACTTTTTCGCAGGAATCTTTCACCATCCAGGTATTCAACCAGCTTGGGGCAAAAATTTTCGAACGTGACGATATCCCGGTAAATGGCACCGTCGAACAGCAGATCGACATCCGTCCTGTGTCCAGTGGCATCTATTCCGTGGTATTCCTCAACAGCGAACATACTGTAGTGCGGAAAGTACTGGTAAAATGAAGTTTTTATGTTGTTTTTTCCTGGTTTTCCTGCTGATTTCACCAGGGTATTCCCAATATTACAGCACAGGACAGGATCCTTCCTCAGTAAGTTGGCGGCAAATCAAAACAGACCGTTACAAATTGGTTTTCCCGGCACCGTTTGAAAAAAAAGCGCAATACCTTGCTAATGTCCTTGACATCATTTGCCGGAATGAGACCAAGACATTGTCGGCGAAGGTTCCCCGTATCCCGGTCATCCTGCATACTCAATCAGTTATTTCAAACGGACTTACAGCATGGGCGCCAAAACGCATCGAGCTTTACCCTTGTGCACCGCAACAAACCTATTCGGAGGAGTGGCTCGAACAACTTGCCATCCACGAGTACAGACATGCCGTGCAGATAAGCAAAATCAACCAGGGCTTTTCGAAAGTATTGTATTATATTTTCGGGGAACAGGTCACAGGCGGAATCCTCGGATTGTATGTTCCATCCTGGTTTTTAGAAGGTGATGCAACGGTTACAGAAACCGCCATGAGCAAAACAGGACGAGGAAGATCTGCCTTGTTCGAAAGCACGCTCAGGGCCCAGCTTGTCGAAAAGGGCATCTATTCGTATGACAAGGCCTCCATGGGATCTTATAAAACCTTTACCCCCGATGCATATTCGCTGGGTTATTATTTAGTGGGGCAGGCACGAAAAAAACATGGCGTTGATTTGTGGAATACCGCATTGGATCGGGTGGCAAAATATCCATTTTTGGTGGTTCCGTTTAACAGCGGCATTCACCATGTAACCGGGATGTGGAAAACCAGTCTCTACAAACAATCACTCACCGGACTCGACAGCGCCTGGCAGAAACAACTCCGGGAAACCACTCCAACCTTCATACATACCATCACCAAAAGAAATCTGAAGAACTTCGTAAACTACAATCATCCGCTGATACTGAACGATTCCACTATTCTCGCCGATAAATCAAGCATGGACGACATCGACCGGTTTGTACTGATTGATCGGAAAACCGGCAAAGAACGAAAGTTGTTAACACCTGGTTACCACATCAGCGGAACGACCTCCATTGGCGGTGATTACCTTGTTTGGTCAGAATCTGAGGCGGATCTGCGATGGAGCAACCGCGATTATGCAGAGATCAGAATGTATAATTTCAAAACAGGGAAGATCCGGGAGTTGACGGATGAAACCCGGTATTTTGCACCCATCATTTCGCCCGATGGTTCCAGGGTTGCCGCCGTGTATATGTCCTATGAAAATCAATGCTCCATCGACATTCTCGAAGTGCCGTCGGGACGCTTAATCAAACGGTATCCTATCCCCGGTTATGGCCAGGCGATTACCCCCAACTGGTCGCCGGATGCTAAAATGATTATTTTCACCTTGCTCACTGAACAAGGAGAAACCATTGCTTCACTTGATTTGGCAAACAGCCGGATTCACAACTTTATGCCGTCATCCTATAATGAATACAGCGGTACTACCTTTTTTTACAGGAATTACATCGTTTACAGTGTTGATGTTTCGGGGGTTGAAAATATTTATGCAATGGATACCCTGACAAACGCGGCATTTAAAATCACCTCCGCCCGGTTTGCAGCTTATGATCCCGATTTTACACCGGATCAAAAACAGATGATCTTCTCCGATTACACATCGGATGGGTTGATGGTCGCTGAAATGAAAATTGATTCCTCACAATGGGTTCCGCTCCCCAATGTTAACGATCAATCTATCAGATTAGCTGATGCGCTGGCATTGCAGGAAACCGCCAACATACAGGACAGTGTGCTTCAACGGAATATCTTTAAAATGAATTCTTCCGATAATTACAACATGGACAAGGATTCAATCAACGGAAAAATCTATCCGACCAGGAAATATTCAAAGGTCATGAACCTGTTTAACCCACACAGTTGGGCGCCGGCATCGTTCAGTATCAACAACCTTACCGTTATGCCAGGGGTGATGCTACTCTCCCAGAATCTCCTCAACACGATGTTTGCCGGAGCAGGATGGGAATACGACCTCAATCAGCAAACCGGGAAGTTTTATACCAGTCTTGCTTATCAGGGTTTGTTCCCCGAATTCACCATCCGGTTCGATATCGGAAACCGTGCTGCTTACGCAAGAAACCAGGGAAGCAGTGAAACATTCCGGTTTACGTGGCAGGAAACGAATCTCAAGGCCATTATCAGCATTCCTTTTAATCTCTCCCACGGAAGATTTTCCCGCTTCCTTCAACCGGCAATCGGTGTCACCATGATTGGCATTCAGCATAATTCATCCACCCCTGAAAATTTTACCAATGGAATGATCGCGTCGATGGATTACCGCATCACCGCTTCGCAATATCTTCATTCAAATCAAAAAGATGTATATCCGCGGATGGGACAGTCCATCGATGTAACCTATCGGCACACTCCTTTTGGAGGCAGCGACATGGGGTCGATCTTCAGTGCTTCAGCCAACCTTTTTTTCCCCGGAATCATCCGGCATCAGGGAATCTGGTTATATGCAGGATATCAGCATCCTCAGGAAAAATACATTCCGGCTTATTCATATGCTGGTATCATCAATTATCCGCGGGGATACACTGGTGCCGATGATCAGGAATTGTTCAGTCTGCAGCTCAACTACAAATTTCCGGTTATTTACCCTGACCTCAGCCTTGGATCAGTCATTTACCTGAAGCGGGTTAAGTTGAATCTCTTCTATGACTGGGCCAATGGCAAAAATCAGGGGTACATCAATGAATATCAGTCAACAGGCTGTGAGCTCACCATGGATTTCCATCTCCTGCGGTTTGTAATGCCCATCGAAATGGGTGTGCGGAGCATTTACTATCCCTCAACCGGTGGCTACGGATTTGAATTTCTTTATTCCATCTCCTATTGATACCCTGACAGGGTGACAGACCCTGACGGGGTCGGGGTATTTGAAAAAGACTACATTTGCAGCAGCTTTGAAACCAAAATCAATCACCGGAAAACTTTTAGTATGGCGGTTGCGCCATATTAAACAACGACCATTTGTTCTGATTCTCAGCATTTTGATCGGTACCGGCAGCGGACTTGCTGCAGTGATACTAAAAAACACACTGTACTACACCAACTATTTTCTTACCAACGGGTTCAGCTATCATGGCATTTATTATCTTTTTCTCGCCTTTCCGGTCATCGGAATTACGCTCACTTTACGGTTTATCAGGTATGTTGTCAAAGATAACATCAGTCATGGAGTCAGCAAGGTTCTGTATGCCATTTCAAAGAACAACAGCAACATCAGGGCGCACAACACCTTTTCTTCGCTGATTGCCTGCACTCTGACCCTTGGATTTGGCGGTTCTGTCGGGCCTGAAGCTCCAATTGTACTTACAGGCTCCGCCATCGGGTCAAACCTCGCCCGGTTATTCAGGCTCGATTACCGAACAACCACACTCCTGATTGGCTGTGGTTGTGCCGGTGCCATTGCAGGTATTTTTGAAGCGCCGATTGCCGGGGCTATTTTCGTCCTGGAGATACTGATGCTCGACCTGACCATGACCACGCTGATTCCTTTGCTGATCGCAACTGTCACGGCCTCTCTTATTTCTTACCTCCTCATGGGAAATGCGGTTTTATTTACTTTCACGCTTACCAGCCCTTTCATACTTCGCCATATCCCATTCTACATCATGCTGGGTATTTTTACAGGGCTGGTCTCTGTTTTTTTTATCCGCGGAAGCATTGGCATTGAATCATTGCTCAAAAAAGTATCACCGGCCTTAAGGGTAGGCATCGCCGGTGTCACCCTTGCAATTCTGATTTTTATTTATCCATCGCTGTTTGGTGAAGGATATACGGTTTTAAAGGAAGTTATCACCGGACATGGGGAGATCATTGGAAATTCAACTTTTTTCGGTTTACTGAAACAGAACCACTGGTCGTTCCTGGTCATCATCTTTGGATTGATCATCATGAAGGTGATAGCCATGGCGATGACCCAAGGCAGCGGTGGCATTGGAGGTACCTTCGCACCTTCTATTTTTGTAGGAGCCATTTGCGGGTATTTTTTTGCAAACCTGTTGAATACCATCTTCGGATTCAACATTTCACAGAGCAACTTTGCGCTGGTCGGAATGGCCGGTGTGATGGCTGGCGTAATGCACGCCCCGCTTACGGCTATTTTTCTGATTGCAGAAATAACAGGGGGCTACCAGTTGCTCACCCCCCTGATTATGGTTGCTGCAATCGGCTACCTTACATCCCACATTTTCGAAAGCCATTCAATTTATACTCGCCAGCTTGCTGCCCGTAAAGAGCTGATCACACACGATAAAGACAAAGCAGTACTATCTTTTATGTCGCCAAGGCAGCTTATTGAAACCAATTTTGCCCGCATCGACCCTGAGGCGACCCTGGGTCAGCTTGTCAAGGTGGTAGCCACTGCATCACGTAATATTTTCCCTGTGGTGGGTCAAGATGGAACATTTTATGGAGTTGTGATGCTCGACAATATCCGACAGATTATGTTCGATCATTCGATATATGATGTGACTTTTGTAAAGGATCTTCTGATTATGCCAAACTATTCTATCAATCCCGATGATTCGATGGAATCGGTGATCCAATTTTTCCAGCAGAGTGACCGTTATAATTTGCCCGTGTTGCAGGATGGGAAATACCTTGGTTTCATCTCCCGTGCCAATGTGTTTTCGCAATACAGAAAGTTACTCCGGAAATTTTCGGATGATTGAACCGGCAGGGTATTTGCCGTGGCAAAAAAATTGTTCAGGAAAACTTAGTATCAGAGAAACTTCGCAAACGGAAAAAAAGCAGCGGTTTCAGCTTTGTATTTTTCCCAATCCGGGCGGCCTTCATATTTCTTCTCCAGCATGGGAACGCCTGAAACAAAGCGCAGTAAAAGTGTGATCACAACCGGGCTTATCAGGGTACACCATCCGTATTGAAAACTTAAAGAATAACAGCTTATCCCCCACCAGACCAGCACTTCTCCGAAATAATTGGGGTGACGGGTAACCGACCACAACCCGGTGGTTATGATTTTTCCTTTGTTTGCAGGGTCCTTTTTAAATTCAGCCAACTGATAATCCCCGATGGTTTCAATCAGGAAGCCGGTGCCGAAAATCAGCAGGCCTAATGAATCCCATAATCCGAGCGATCCGCCTTTGCTGAAATTGATAAACCATACAGGCGCTGAAATGATTAGCATAAACAACCCTTGCAACATAAATATCTGAAAGAAACTGCGAAGCACAAAAAATCTCCAGGAATCCCGCCATGCCTTGTAACGGAAGTCCTCCGCCTTTCCACTGTTCCGCACCATGATGTGGAACGACAAACGCATACCCCACATCAGTACCAGCGTGGTGACGATCATCTTACGAAGATCAACCTCTCCCGATTGGATTAAAGAATAGAAGGCTACAAAGATAAACCCTATCGCCCAAAAACCATCGACGATGGAATTATCCTTCCTGATCAGTGCAAGAATAAAAATAATGGTCATATAAAGCAAAATGACCAGCCCGACTTCAGGAATAATGCGTTGGAAATATATCATCAGCTTCTATTCAAGCATCAGCGAAACACATGCTATTCCCGGACCGACATTGGCCACAAGTGCGGGGGAAGCATGATCAATGAAGAGTGGTTTTTTTCCGGTCAATTTTTCCATCTCCTCCGCGTACCATTGCGCTGTAGAAGGATTGTTGGCATGGGTAATTGTATATTCCCACACCTTTTGGTCAGCAGTGATCTTTACAATATTGCGCATAACCTTTTTCATGCTGCTTTTTTCAGAAAACGACTTTGAGAACAGCGATGCTTTGCCTTCGCGGTCGATCAAAATGATCGGTTTAAGATCAAGCAATTTAGCAACAAAACTTTTAAACGGGCTGACCCTTCCGCTGCGAACAATATATTTGAGTGTGGTTACACTGACATGAATCATGGATTTTACTTTCCATTCTGCCATTTTTGCCATTACCTCTTCATGCGAAGCTCCCGCCTCAATTGCACGGGCTGTACGCAGCACAATTAATCCCAGGCCCCCTGTAATGGAATTGGAATTCACCACATCGATCTTTTTACCGGTCCTGGTGATGATATCTTTCGATCCCTTATCACTGCTTGAAAAGGTTCCGCTCAATGCCTGACTGAGATGAATGCCGATGATAGATTTGTAATGCGTAGCAAGATATTCAAACTTGTTCTGGAACTCCTTCGAGGCAGGCTGGGCGGAAGATGCAGGCTGTTCCGATTTCTCAAGCATGGCATAAAACTGGGGTGGATTTATGGTAAGACGGTCAAGAAAATAGGTCTCGCCAAAATGAACACTAAGCGGTACAACATGAATTTGATGTTTATCAAGGAGTTCTTTGGGCAAATCGCAGGAAGAATCGGTAACAATGGCGATATCCGATTTCCGGTTGAACTGGATTTCGTTCTGCATCACCATGTCGTCAACCTTCTGATAGGTGATGTTTCCAAACTGCTGAAGCTGAGAAAACACCTCGGCCGGGAAATCGGTATGAATATGTACCCTGATTTTCTGAGGTGATCCGGCTACCACCAGCGAATCGCCGCAATGCTGAATATAATTCCGTATTTTATGCTTATCAAGTTGTTTTCCGCCAATCAATGCTTCGGTACAAAACCTGAAGGTGATTTTATCATGGGGCATCTCAACAAGTTCATCAACCGTGGTGGCGGTTTGTTCCACCCGATTAAGCGCTTTATCAGCGCCCATGGTAAAGAAATCCATAAAGCCTTCAAGCCAGAATACAAAACCTTTTGCACCGGCATCCACGACATGTGCACGGGCCAGCACTTCAAGTTTACCGGTGGTGGCAGCCAGTGATTCAAGCGCCCTTTTGTAGGCCTCAACAAGCAACTTGATGAAATCGTCAAAACTGTCTTTTAACAGGTAAATATAGTCGGCCCAATCCTTGATCACCGTCAGAATCGTACCTTCCACAGGGTTTGCAATGGCATCATATGCATAAGCCACCGCTTTTTTCACACTTTCGGCAAACGATTGTATATCAATTGTCACATCCGATTTGATTTCATTGCTGAAACCATAAAGAAACTGGGCAAAGATAATCCCGGAATTGCCCCGGGCACCGATCAGTGCTGCATCGGCAAGGGCGACCGCCGTTTGCTTCAGGTTATCTGTAGGAATGATGGCGTCCATGATGGAACGCATGGTGGAGGCAAGATTTGTTCCGGTATCGGCGTCGGCAACCGGAAAAACATTTATTTTATTGAGTAGTTTTTGTTGTTCGAAAATTCGTTGAGCGCCGGCAAGAAACGAGTAATAAAGTTGTTTTCCGTCAAGCTCCTTTATCTTGTGAACATTTTCAGTCAAGAAGTAAGGTTTTAAAAACGTGCAAAGTTACAATTATTTTAGATTATTTCAATCGTTTCTGATGAATCAGTTCTCCCGACCGGATCAGCAGCAACATCACAGCTACCGGATCCTGATATTGGCTGCGGCTTCCACAATCATACATCGCAGTTAAAGGGTCCTTATCCAGGATCATCTCCAACAGCTCTCCCGGGTGAGGTGTGACAGTCAGCCTGCTGTATTCTTCATAGGTAATTTTCAGGAATGCAACGTCAGTTCCAATGCCCCGGTTGTCGAGCAGATAACCATCGGAGAGCTGCGTCGGATATGCAAGTTGACCATTATGATAGATATCTTTGACATCCGGGTAGGAAACAACCATCGATTTATCAGCAGACAGCATAACCGGTACCAATTGTGCGTAATCTGCCTTCGTTTTATACACAATGCAACGGGGGCCAGGTACGGCAGCACTTGTATTGTGTTGCGATATCTGTTTTGCACAGGAAGCGCAACACATGCCAATGATAATAAAAAAAAGAGGCAGCCTTAACGAAGCAATCATCACATTCTGTTGCATGGCGGTAAAACTACAAAATTAAAACAGAATTCAGATCAATCTTTGCGCACCGGTTGTTAAATAAATTGAATTTCTGCCCGTTTCAGCAATATTTTTATAATTTTGTACAAATTTCAAATCTAATCCTAACCTAAATAATTAAGTAAATATGAAAAAGTTTGTTTTTTCATTTGTTTTGTTGATTTTCACTGCTTTTTTAGTAAAAGCCCAGGATGCTGCTCAGCCTAAACCTGTCAATAGCAATGCTCCTGAAATATCCTTTGAAAAAACTGTTCATGATTATGGAACAATTGTTCAGGGAGCAAATGGCACCTGCAACTTCAGATTCACCAATACAGGAAAAGAGCCTCTGATTTTGTCCAGACCGCAATCATCATGTGGTTGCACTGTTCCCTCCTGGCCTCAGGAGCCGATCCTTCCGGGAAAAAGTGATACGATAAAGGTAACTTATAATACGAATAATGTAGGCGGCACTCGCTGAAGCGCGACATGCCGGCGCAGAAGATTGCGACATCG
>CAIYES010000316.1 GCA_903925275.1 uncultured Bacteroidales bacterium | reverse complement strand
CACATCAGCACATCAGCACATTATCACATCAGCACATTATCACATCAGCACATCAGCACATTAGCACATCAGCACATTGCATTATACGCAACCGGATCCAACATGATCAGTCCATCCATCAGTAACTTGTTCATGTTCGGGTCGAGCGAAATAAAAGTCTCACCCAACATTTCGCGAAACCTCAACAATTCCCTTAGCAACCTGCTGTTTTTCCGATCCTCAACCGTAAGATCTGTCAATTCGAAAGCACGTTCCCATGCATGGATTGCGTTCGAGTTATCTCCTTTCTCAAGTGCATGCTGAGCCCGGTTGAGTTCATTTGCAATCATCAGCAGTTGCTGATAACCGGGATAGGCAAACCACTTTTCAGTGGTCATGGTTTTATGATATATCAGTTTGTACAAAATCAGTCACTTTGATTATTCACCTGTATTGTAATATTCTTACAGAACCAGAAGTTTATCAACAATCAAGCTGATTAACTCCTTTACGCCAGAATCCTGAACCACCATGCTTCGGTTTCCCTGAGATGGTTTGATATTTATAAAGGAAGTAAATTCCAGTTGATCACATTTATCTTTCAGCGGATAAACATTGGCTCCCCATAAATCCTGCTGTTGAGCGCCGTTTTCGAGTAATAACTTTTCGAGATCTGCATGCATGTCACCATCAATTGCCAGAATTTGCTGCTGAATATCAACGACGATTTTCATCATCTCTGTAAAATCAATCTCCCTCGAATCCCAAAGTTGAATTAATGAGGTGGGATTTGCAATAATTTGCATATATTTGGAATAAATAGCAAAGATAGTGAAAATTGAAAAGATTGAATTTGTCTGCAGCAGCCCATCGCTGAAGTTTTGCCCCAAGGAGGATATCCCTGAATTTGCATTCATTGGTCGTTCCAACGTGGGAAAATCTTCCCTGATCAACATGATCGCCTCCCATAAAGGGCTTGCGAAAGTGTCCGGCACCCCTGGCAAGACCCGCTTGCTAAATCATTTTAAGGTCGTGTCGGTGATATCAAAAAGTCCCGGTATTCCGAATCCCGGGACTTCTGCCTGGTTCCTTGTTGACCTCCCCGGATATGGTTTTGCAAAACTATCCAAAACACAACGTGAGAAGTTCGAAGGGCTGATCCAAAATTATTTGCAGAAGCGCGAAAATCTTGCGCTTACCTTTTTACTGATCGACTCAAGGCTTGAGCCGCAAAAGATTGATCTTGAATTTATGAACTGGCTTGGCGACAACGAAGTGGGGTTTATTATTCTCTTTACAAAGACCGATAAACTTTCAAAAACTCAATTAACCAGCAATATCGCTACCTACCAGAAATCCCTTTCCTCATCCTGGGAAGAACTCCCTTTGATCATCCCAACATCAGCTGAAACAAAATTAGGCCGGGAGGAAGTTCTGGAAGCAATAAATAATGTACTGAGCGATATCAGTGCAGGATAACCTACTCATCCTCAACCAATCCCCGCCTTCTCTTCTGCGCACGCATGATCCGGTAATCGAGCCTGCTACGCAGATCAAATTCATGAAAAACATCTTCTTGTCCTTTTTGTATAAAAAGACAGATATCCTGCATGGCCCGATAGCGTGTAGCCGGATCTGCCAGGTTCAGGAGGGTAACTTCACAACATACTTCAGGAACAGCAACAGTTATAACCGGAAGAATTTTCTCAATTGCAACCCAGGTTCCGATTCCTGAACCAACAAAAACCGACAGATCAAGTTTCGCTGATGCATTCAGGCATCCATTTTCATCCGGCCCGTTGAGCAATGCGAACTTGATGAACGGGCATTTTTCCTGAAGTATTTTTGCCACATTTTTCAAGTCAATCAATGTCGATTTCATGTGTTAATAATTTCTATTTTAATGGTCACATGGAATATCAATATGGTCAATCATGGTTTAGACAAACATGATTTTCCAGGATATTTCATTACCAGTTCGATACTGACTAACCACAGCAGGAGCATAAACAAATGGGGGTAATGAGCAAAAAAAATATTGGAAATGATTATTTTAATTCTATCAGCAAGTGGCGCTTGGGTACAACCTCGCCCTGCCTTACATTAACCTTTTTTACCGTACCATTTCTGGTTGCCAGCAAATGATTATCCATTTTCATGGCCTGTAGCACAAGAAGTGTATCACCCTTTTTAACCTTGTGTCCCTCTTTAACATTCACTTTAAGTATGGTTCCAGGGATGAAAGCCACAACCTTACGTGAATCAGGAGGAGTATATGGCGTCCGTGAGGCAAACTTCTTTGTAAGCGATGTCCTGTAAGTAATTTCCTCATATTTGAAATCGATGATTTCTATTTTTTCGTCCATACGACAATCAATAAATCAAAAGTTAAATGTCAAAAATACAGGATTCCTCACCATTTTGCAATCTACATTTGTATTTTGCATTTATTTAAAATGGCGGTACCCCATGTTTTTTCTTTGGGGTTATCTCCCGTTTACTTTGCGCAAGAACCAGAGAGTGTGTAAGATAATTACGTGTTTCATTCGGCTCAATTACAGCGTCTACGTAACCGTAAGCTGCGGCCACATATGGATTGGCAAATTTTTGCCGGTACTCCTCGATAAGACGTTTGCGGGTCTCCTCTGGGTTATCGCTTGCTTTGATTTCAGTGCGAAAAATGATGTTGGCCGCACCTTCAGGACCCATGACGGCAATTTCAGCGGTTGGCCATGCAAACACAAAATCGGCACGAAGATGATTCGAACACATGGCAATGTATCCTCCGCCGTATGCTTTGCGAAGAATGACTGTTAATTTGGGAACACTGGCTTCGCTGTATGCATACAATACCTTTGCTCCATGGCGAATTACTCCGGCATGTTCCTGATCTACCCCGGGCAAATAACCAGGTAAATCGACCAGGGTAACCAACGGAACATTGAATGCATCGCAATAACGGATAAAACGGGCAGCTTTGTCGCTTGAATCGCAGTCAAGAACACCGGCAAGGACCATTGGTTGATTGGCCACGAAACCCACTGTTTGCCCATCAAGACGGCCAAAACCAATTACAATATTGGCAGCCCACAACTCATGTACTTCAAAGAAATCGCTGTCGTCGGCGATGGCACGGATTACATCCCTGACATCATATGGTTGCATGGGATTTGTCGGAAAAATGCTATCAAGTTTATATTGACGCGATTTGGGGGCCTTTTTCGGGAAAACCTCTGCCTTCTTTTCATTATTCCACGGGATGTAACTCACAAGCCGTTTAATCTGATCAAAACACTCATTTTCACTTTCGGCAAAGAAGTGTGCATTCCCGGTTATTTCAGCATGAACACGTGCACCGCCGAGGTCTTCCATTGAAATCTCTTCTCCCAAAACAGTTTTGATTACCTCCGGACCAGTGATGAACATCTTGGAAATTTTATCCACCACAAAAACGAAGTCGGTGAGTGCAGGACTATATACTGCCCCACCTGCACATGGACCAAGAATCACCGAAATTTGAGGTATAACTCCTGATGCCTGGGTGTTGCGATAAAAAATCTCACCATAACCGGCTAACGAATTCACCCCTTCCTGAATACGTGCCCCGCCTGAATCGTTGATACCGATAAGAGGCACCTTCATTTTCATGGCATGATCCATGATTTTAGTAATCTTCTTAGCATGCATCAACCCTAAGGAACCTCCTGCTACAGTGAAATCCTGAGCGAAAATGCATACAGGCCAGGCATTGATCGAACCCGTCCCCGTGATTACACCATCACCAGGCAAATATTTTTTGTCCATGTCGAAATCCTGGCCGGCATGTTTTACAAAAAGATCATATTCATGGAACGAGTTGGGATCAAGCAAAGCAAGGATTCGCTCACGGGCTGTCATTTTGCCCGATGCCTTCTGTTTTTCAAGGGCCTGTTCACCTCCCCCTTTAAAGGCTTCCTGCATGCGCCTCTTCAATTCCGTGGTTTTTGCTCTTAAACTCATTTTCGGTCGGTTTTTACAAAGTATGCAAAGATACGCCTAAAGAAATTAATTAACAAAATTGCAACCAATGATAATTTCCTGAGGTGGGATTTGGACAAGTGACGAATGACGAATGACAAATGACAAGTGACAAATTACGGATTCCCGGTTTTTCATTTCACAAGGTTGCCGGTTATCCATTAACTAATGTAATACAAACAGTGAATAAAATAACAATTCGTCATCCTTAAGACAATCAGCATATTTCGGATTTGCTTATTCAGGATCAGAATGTTATGTTTTTTTCATAACACAGGATTTTAAAAATATTTGATAAAAAAACTTGATTGTGTAAAAATAATTTGAGTATCTTTGCTACTCAAAGTTTCCAATGTATTATATCATTGCGGCTCCATGATCCTCATGGGTGGATCATTGTTTTGGCTGTAACAGTTTTTTTTATGGAAGAGCGATTACCAGGCGATAACAAACCATCAACCCTGATTGATACAACACTTTGGTATGCAGTCTACACCCGGTCCCGCTCAGAAAAACGTTTGATGGAACTGTTAACAGCAAAAGGTATTGAAGCCTATGTGCCGTTGCGAAAAGTTATGCGACAGTGGAGCGACCGGAAAAGGCTTGTTGAAGAGCCCATCATCCGGTCATATTGCTTTGTAAAAGTTGGAGCGAAAGAATATTACGATGTCCTGAATACTCCTGGTGCCGTGCGATATATTTGGTTTTCAGGTAAGCCTGCCACCATTCCTGAACGGCAGATCGATATATTGAAAGCCATCACAGGCGCCAATGTTGAAGTTGAATGCTTACCCGACACATTTCAACCCGGAATTCAGGTTAAGGTGAATGCTGGACCGCTGATTGGTCTCACGGGTGAGTTGGTCAATCTGGCAAATAAAAAAAGAGTCATTATCCGGATCGATCATCTCAACCAGGTATTAACGCTCTCTATCTCGCCAATGTTAATTGAGGTAGTAAAATAGTGGTATTACAAAATGGTGAAATGGTGAAATGGTGAAATGGTGAAAACTGCCATTGCATTTTGTCACTTGTCACTTGTCACTTGTCACTTGTCATTTTTTAGGTTTTTGTGACCGAAAGGGCGAAGCTATATGATGTTTATCCATAATTTCGATTTTTTATTTTCTTGCTCGACACTTTAATCACCAATAAAACCCGCGTCAAATTGTTACTCCGGTTCTTCGTGAATCCGGATGCAACCTCCTATCTGCGTGGATTGGAAGAAGAATTCGGCGAGTCGACCAACGCGATCAGGATCGAGTTAAACCGGTTTGAAGCGGCAGGATTACTTGTAAGCTGGGAAGATAAAAACAAGAAAATGTTCGCAGCTAACAAGAAACATCCGTTGTTTACCGATATTCGCAGCATCCTGAGAAAACACACGGGAATTGACACCATTATCAGCAAAGTCATCAATAACCTTGGAAATATTGAATCGGCATACCTGAATGGCATGATGTCAAAAAGCCTCGATAATTCATCGTTGGAGTTGTTTATTTTTGGTGATCCGATCGACCAGAAATACCTCCTATCCCTTACGGATAAAGCGACTTCGCTTATCAAACGGGATATCAATTGTACAATCCTTCCCGGAACAGAGGAAAATGTTTTTCTAAAAAAACACCGGGATGCATTGCTGGTATGGAAGAAATAAAAACCTGCTCTAAAAGTTTAAAATTTATCCTAAAACACAGCGAACTTTTCTTGTGCCGCTACATTATTAAGAAACCCAAAATTTACGTCGTACTTCTAAATTTCTCTTAGCACTATGTCTGTTTACGAAAAACTGGTAAAAAAAGAGACGTCACTTTCCGTCATCGGCTTAGGTTACGTCGGACTGCCCATCGCGCTTGAATTCGCTCGGAAGATTAAAGTTGTGGGCTTTGATATCAAACCCGACCGCGTGGAAATGATGAAAAACAACATCGACCCAAGCGGAGAACTGCCTACCGAAGCATTCAATAATACCGACATCCTCATTACCGCTAATCCGGAAGATTTAAAATCCTGCACTTTCCACATCGTGGCAGTACCAACGCCGGTTGATAAGCATAACCAGCCAGACCTTGTTCCCCTGCTCGCCGCAACCAGAACAGTGGGCCAGGTGCTAAAAAAAGGAGATTACGTGGTGTATGAATCGACCGTGTATCCCGGTTGTACCGAAGAGGATTGTGTCCCAATTCTTGAAAAATTATCAGGACTGAAATTCAAGGATGATTTCAAAGTAGGATTTTCTCCTGAACGTATAAACCCTGGTGATAAAGAGCATACACTTACCTCCGTTGTGAAAATTGTATCGGGTTGTGATGAGGAATCGCTTGATCAGGTTGCAAAAGTTTACGAACTCATCTTGAAGTCCGGTGTTCACAGGGCCCCCACCATAAAAGTTGCTGAAGCCGCCAAGATCATCGAGAACGCCCAGCGCGACATCAACATCGCTTTTATGAATGAGCTTTCCATTATCTTCGGACGCATGAACATCAATATTTATGATGTGCTCGAGGCTGCCGGTACAAAATGGAACTTCCTCAAATTTTATCCGGGGCTTGTAGGCGGGCATTGCATCGGTGTTGATCCCTACTATCTTACTTACAAAGCCGAAGAATATCGCTTCCATACAAGAGTGATCAATGCCGGGAGATATGTGAATGACAGCATGGGATTTTACGTGGCCAAGCAATGTGTAAAACAACTCATCAAAGTCGGAAAAAATGTTCTTGGCGCCAGGGTTCTCGTGATGGGGGCAACTTTCAAGGAAAATGTCAGTGACATACGTAACTCACGCGTTGCCGACCTGATTAGTGAACTCAAACAATACAGCATAACCGTTGATGTTACTGATCCCTTTGCAAGCAGTGATGAATTGATGCATGAATATGGTTTCGGACTTACCAATGAGATTCATAATGATTATGATGTTGTAATTGTTGCCGTGAATCATAAACCATATGAT
>CAIYES010000315.1 GCA_903925275.1 uncultured Bacteroidales bacterium | reverse complement strand
TCCGTTTAGAAACTTCAGCGGATTATATACCACCCACGCAACAGCAAAAAGGTGCATATTTGTATCATAATTCACAAGACTGGGAAATTGTTTCGGATAGTAATAGGAAAACACTATTGTCCGGTAAAAAAAATTTAGGGTGAGGTGATGAAATATCCCCCACCCTTGGTTAATTTTGTAAGGTACTAAACTAACAGGATTAACCATGAACAAAAATAAGAAAAAATCTGGAATTCCGGTAATAAGTCAAATATTAAATTTATTAGACAGGGGAAAAATTTACCGGACAGCGAAAAAAAATAACAGTGACAGATATTATAAGTCATTCAAAACCATAGATCACCTCATTACAATGATATATGTGGTGCTAAGTGGCTGTACATCCCTTCGGGAGATAGTAGGAATTATGCTGGCATGTGAAGGTAAAATCAATCACTTAGGAATAACAAAATTTCCTAAGCGAAGTACAATATCTGATGCAAATCGTAATCGAAACAGCAATGTGTTTTCGGATATATATTTTGGAATATATGACAAATATCGCAAATTTTTATCGGACAGCAGACTAAAGGCAAAAGAAATAAAGCACTTGATGATTGTGGATTCAACAACGATGAGCTTGTTTTGTGATATACTAAAAGGTGTTGGCCGGAATCCGATTAACGGCAAGAAAAAAGGAGGCATAAAAATGCACACGATGATCAATGCTTCTGAAGATGTACCTATATTGATCAAATTTTCATCAGCGGCAACTCATGACCATACATTTTTGAAGGATTTAGGGTTAATGCAAGGTTCAATTGTAGTTTTTGACAAAGGTTATGTTGATTATGTACAATATCATCGCTGGACTCTTGATGGAATATATTTTGTAACCCGGCAGAAAGACAATGCTGTTTGGAAGAGTATTCATGAATTTGATATACCTGATGGGACTCATAATGGAGTTCTAAAGGACGAGAAAATTGAAATCGCAAAAGATGGTAAATCCATAACTTTAAGAAGAATTGCCTATTGGCATGACGAACAAAAGAAATTATATGAGTTTATTACTAATAACTTTGATTTTCCGGCAGAAAAAATTGCTGAAATATATAAGAGACGCTGGCAGATAGAGCTACTGTTCAAGAGGTTGAAGCAGAATTTCCCATTGAAATACTTTTTAGGTGACAACCAAAATGCAATAGAAATACAAATCTGGGTTTGTTTAATAGTGCAACTCTTAATGCTTGTTATTCAAGGGCAGGCAGAGCGGAAGTGGGCTTTTTCAAACTTAGTAGCAGTTGTCCGCTTTCATCTAATGACTTATATAGATTTATTTAGATTTCTTAAAACACCAGATGCCGGTTGGAATTATCTTACAACTAAAAACGTAGACCAGTTGTCCTTTAATTTCCCGGATACCTAAAAATAATGTGGGGGGTGTTTTTAGATTCGGAAATCAATAAGTTGTTTTTCAATGACTTATTGAATTGTTATGGCTATTTTTGATTTTAACCGGACAACAGTGATACTTTATATAAAAACAAATGAAGATAGCATTAATAATTTAAAGCTCTATGATATTTTAGGAAATGATATTAGCTCAAATGTTTCCATTGAAAATCAGTCTGGGAACTTGGTTTCAATAAATACAACAGCATTAAATATTGGTGTTTATTATATAAAATTATATTTAACGGGTAGGGTTGTCAGT
>CAIYES010000314.1 GCA_903925275.1 uncultured Bacteroidales bacterium | reverse complement strand
TTGAAATCCTCAGGGATTGTGATATTACAAGTCCCTGAAGTGGGATTTGCATAGATCAGAAGTTCACTTGATTTTGTCCGTATTGGTTCTTCTATTCCAGTGATTGCAGAGCATTTTGCAACGAATAAATCGCCCTGGCCCTGTTGAGTGAAAGTATTAGACCCGATATTCAGGGTATCGTAAAAGTCTCCGGTTATACAAATATTATCTGATGCATCAAATGCAATACCAAAAATATCTCCGTAATAATACTGCCGAACCCCGATGTTGCTTCCAACCGGAGAATACTTTGCAAGAAACATATCATTTGAAGTAGTGGAGGATGTTAACGTTGTATTTCCAAAATGAGCCGTACCATGAAAATTTCCACCGATATAAACACTTCCGTCCCGAGAACAGCCAATTCCCCAACCTGAAGCCATTGATGAACTCTGAGTACTTGCGACCCAGATCAGATTCCCTGAAGAATCATACTTTGCTAAAAAACAGTCACCATCAGAACCTGGTGCAATCAAGGTATCACCTCCGAAAATCCCTTTTTGATAATACGTCCCTGTTATATATAAATTGTTTAAATTATCTGATGATAATCCACCACAAAGTCCACTTGGTCCCGCGACAAGATTAATCCGCCTGAAATCACCAGTTGCACTAAAAGAAGCCAGGTAAGCGGAATTAAAACCAGGTCTGTTTATAAATGTGACTGTGTCAACAATAATCGTATCATTCTGAGCACCTCCATAAACCAATAGGGACCTATTTGAAAATGTTAAATGAATTGGCGGTGCTTCAGTATAGGGGTATCCTGAAGTGTGAAGTTTCTTGAACCTGAACTTATTATATGCCCAGATAACATTTCCATTAGCATCGTATTTTGCCAGGAATCCTCCTTTTGGAATAGTATCCTGACCGAAAATAGCATCACTTTCATTTGAACCACTTATATATATGTTACGATCAGAATCAAAGGTAATACCAAATGCCTGGTCATCTCCGGTCCCACCTGCGGTTTTGTACCAGTTGATATTTCCATTAAGATCCAGCTTCATAACAAAAACTGTATTCTTTGTCCCATGGATAACCGTATCGGGGAGAATAAGAAAATTGTAAAATGATCCTGTAACGAGGAGTTGGTCATTTATTGTGTCAATCGCCATTGAAATCCCTCCGTCCTCTCCTTCTTTTGGCCCGGTTCCCGAGCGAAGATTTAAAATCCAGGATTCATTCCCGCCCGCATTATACTTGACAATGAACCACCCTGATGAAATAGTATCAGTGTTAAAATAGCAGTAATCGCTTCTTGTAACACCTGTTATATAAGTATTACTGAATTTATCACTGAATACATAACCCCCACCATCATATTTCCATCCTCCAGCTTTCGAAGACCACATACATTCCTGTCCAAATCCAAAAATGGGGAGTATTGTTATTAGGATCAAGTATCTTAATAAGTGAGAATATATTTTCATGTGACTATGAGAATTTTTTAATTTTTCATTTTTGTCAGAATATCTGATAGTCACGCAGTAAATTCCAGCTTCATATGCCAAAAGAATCGACGACATTTAATGAAATAGCAGCACTAGCGTTGCGTTATAGT
>CAIYES010000313.1 GCA_903925275.1 uncultured Bacteroidales bacterium | reverse complement strand
GGTCACCATATCCCATAGCTGGCAGCAACTGGCCGATATTTGGATAGATACGGAATGTTTCAGCAAGTTTTCCTACAACATAAGGACGTGGATCAACCAATTCAGCAGCGCCATACTTCTGAGCAGCAACAACACCGGCACCAATTTTCATTTCCCCATGCGTCAGGGTCGGGCCATCCTCGATAACCAGAACCTTCTTACCACGAATAATCGATTCATCATCAACTCGGATTGGCGATGCACCATCAACAACAATCGCTTTCGGGTTTATTTTCTGGATATTGTCGCGGACAGTTTTGATATTTTCGGGAGATGCCGAATCAATTTTATTAAGCACCACAACATCGGCAATGCGGATATTGACCTCACCCGGATAATAACTCATTTCAGCTCCCGGGCGATGTGGATCAGCAACAGTGACCATCAGGTCAGGTTTGTAGAATGGAAAATCATTATTCCCACCATCCCAAAGGATTATGTCGCAACCATCGGGATCAACTTCTGCAGCGCGTAGAATGGCTTCATAATCAACACCGGCATAAATCACATTGCCACGTACAACGTGCGGTTCGTACTCCTCCATCTCTTCGATGGTACATTTGTGTTTTTCCAGATCTGCAACGGTTGCAAAACGCTGAACCTTTTGGGCAACAAGATCGCCATAGGGCATTGGATGACGAACAGCAACCACCTTGAGCCCTTTGGCCATCAGAATCTCAATGATACGGCGTGAGGTTTGGCTTTTTCCACAACCAGTGCGCGTCGCACCAACAGCGATTACAGGTTTTGTGCTTTTGATCATCGTGTCCTTCGGACCAATTAACAGGAAATTAGCACCGGCAGCATTCACCACAGAGCTAAGGTTCATTACCCGCTGGTAAGGAACATCGCTGTAAGCAAAATTGCAGATTTCAACATTGAATTTCTTGATCAGACCAACCAATTCTGCTTCGGCAAAGATGGGAATGCCCTTGGGATAGAGTTTACCTGCTAATGCGGCAGGATATTTTCGTCCATCTATGTCCGGAATTTGCGCAGCAGTAAATGCCACCACGTTAAAATCAGCGTTATCGCGATAATACGTGTTGAAATTGTGAAAATCTCTTCCGGCAGCACCAATAATGATTACATTTTTTTTCATGCTAACCTCGCTTTTTTTGAATGTTGAATTATAGTTTATAATAGTGAATTTTTCAGGAGATTGTTTTGCAAACCTACTCATTTTTTGCGAACTAGCAAAACGACCTGTGAAATTTTTATCATGGGTTATCAACGTATCCGGCGAACATGTGTTACATCAGGGATTCCGAAAATAGCGTAAATTTGTCGCATAATATTTATGAATGATGGTAGAGGCAAAGTTATTGTTACAGACCTGTGAAGCTGTTAAACAACTTTATGGGCAGGAAGTAAAACCCGAAACGATTGGTCTTGAAAAAACAAATAAGGAAATCACAGGTGATTTTACAATTGTAGTCTTTACTTTACTTAGAATATCACGGAAATCACCGGAAGCAACTGCCACTGAAATCGGGACTTTTCTTAAAAAAAACATGCCAGAGATCAGTGAATTCAATGTAATCAAAGGTTTTCTCAATCTGGTGCTTACTGATCATTACTGGATTAATTTTATAGCTAAAAACAGTCTGCGCATCGATTTTGGATTTCATAAACAACGTCATGAACGTCCGGTTGTTCTTGAATATTCTTCTCCTAATACCAATAAGCCACTTCATCTTGGTCATATTCGCAATAACCTGCTTGGGTTTTCACTGGCAGAAATTCTGAAAGCCAATGGTCACAAGGTTGTGAAGGTGAATCTTGTTAATGATCGTGGAATCCATATCTGTAAATCCATGTTGGCTTACACGAAATGGGGCGATGGTGAAACCCCCGGTTCCACTGGTATGAAAGGAGATCATTTCATCGGCAGGTTTTATGTTTTATTCAATAAACAATATAAATCAGAGATTCATGATCTGATGGAAAAAGGGCTTACCGAAGAAGAGGCCGAACGACAGGCACCCCTGATAATCGAAGCGCAGGAAGTTTTAAGGAAATGGGAAGCAAAAGACCAGGATACCATAAATTTATGGAAAACCATGAATGGCTGGGCGTATGAGGGATTCGACGAAACCTATCAGCGCCTTGGGGTTGATTTTGATAAAATTTATTATGAAAGTGAAACCTATCTTCTCGGGAAAAAGCTGGTTATGGAAGGACTGGAAACCGGAGGTCTTTTTAAAAAAGAGGATGGAAGTGTTTGGGCAGATCTGAAGGAAGAAGGCTTGGATGAAAAACTATTGCTTCGTGCCGATGGAACTTCGGTTTACATGACCCAGGATCTCGGAACAGCACAGCTTCGCTATGATGACTATCATCCCGCTACCATGATCTATGTAGTTGGGAATGAGCAAAATTATCACTTCGACGTTCTGAAAAAAATACTGGTCAAACTGGGCAAAAAATTTGCTTCACACATTTACCACTTATCGTATGGGATGGTTGAGTTACCGCAGGGGAAGATGAAATCACGTGAAGGGACAGTTGTGGATGCTGATGATCTGATGGACGAGATGTTGGGTACAGCGGAAGCAACCACCCGCGAGCTTGGCAAAGCAAATGAATTTTCGAAGGAAGATGCAGATAAATTATTCAATACCATAGGTTTGGGCGCATTAAAATATTTTATTTTAAAAGTTGATCCAAAGAAGAACATGTTGTTTGATCCCAAAGAATCAATTGATTTTAATGGTAATACAGGTCCTTTCATGCAATATACCTATGCCCGCATTCAATCCCTCCTCACGAAAGCCCTGGATGCAGGATATCGTTATGAAGAGACTGACATATCGGCTCAAGTGTCATTGGTTTTGCTTGAAAAAGAGACGATTAAACGACTTTATTTATTTCAGGAAGCGGTTTCTCTGGCTGGGAAGGAGATGAATCCCTCGATTATTGCCAATTATGTTTTCGACCTTGCAAAAGGGTTCAACCAGTTCTATCAGGAATTACCGGTACTAAAGGAAGAAGATAAATCGAAGGTGTTGCTTCGCCTTTCCATCACTGCGTTTGTTGGCAGAATAATTCAAACATCGATGAACCTTCTGGGCATTCAGGTTCCCGCAAGGATGTAAAAAAAAGGCCATCCCGATATATTGGGACAGCCTTTCGCCTGAAAAAGATGATATTCCTATTCTTTGATAAATTTAAGGTTCGAAGTGCCGGCACTGGTCACAGTCCTTACAAAATAAATTCCATTTTGTAACTTACTGATGTTAATAGCCTTTTCAACACCGGAATAAACCTCTTTGCCACTCACATCCACAATGCTGATCTTGTTGATCTGATCGTTGCAGGTAATGGTGATATGATCCTTGGCAGGATTTGGGAAAATGGAGACTGATGTGGCCGACAGGTCGTTCATACCTACTCCGCCTACATAAATATAACCCGGTTTAAACATTGTGTTATTACCATTAGCATTGGTCACAGTGAGGGTAACATCAAAAGTTCCCGATGTATTGTAAGTAATTGCAGGAGGGGTTTGCAAGGCAGAGGTGGCAGGAGTTCCTCCTGTAAATACCCAGGCCCAAGCCGTTGGAGCTCCTGTTGAAAGGTCGGTAAAATGTACTGAACCTCCCAGTGCAACTGCTGTGGCATCGGCTGTAAAGTTGGCTACGGGAATGTTTGGACCCAGTGGGTCTCCATCATAAATATACATTCCACCAGTGCTTTCAGTACTCTTCTTGGCTGTTGAAACTGACCCAGCCCAGCCTGTAGCATTATCAACCCAATCGGTAGCAGTAAAATCATACCCTGAGGTGATTGTTGACCATGTATATCCTCCATCATAGGTTACTGAAATGCCATTTTCTCCTGCAGCACTCGACGACGACACATAAGTGCCGGTCGTACCGGGAACATACGAAAAATACCGTCCGTACATATCACCGGTCACACCTACTTCTGTCCATGTAGCACCTCCATCAGTGGTTACATCAATGGCTGGCTCCAATCCAAGATTAAGGTATGAACGATAGGCGATTCCATTCATCGCATCTGCAAATTCAGGTTGAACGGGGATAGTGTTTCCAAAAGGAGTTAACGCGGCCGTCCAGTGGAGGCCTTTATCACTGGAGTGAAAAACTCTGCCAAGGTTGGTGCCAAACCAAACATTGTCGCCACTGGCACAATAATTTGCAGTGAGTCCGTACTCTCCTGAAGTGGGTGCCGCAATATTGGCCTGGGCAACACGTGCCCATGATTCGCCACCATCTGTTGTAGTATATATTTCAAAATAACCACCGACAGGGTCTCCGATAGCAAATCCATCAGTACTATTGAAAAAGTGCATGGCATCTGCAAACGAACTACTGCCGAATGCAGTTCCTTTTTTGGCCCATGTTGCGCCACCATCGGTTGTTTTGTACAAGCCCTGGGAAGCACCTGTATTAAAGACAGCCCAACAGGTAGTCGCATCAATGGCAAATAATTGTGATAAACCGCTGCCTGCATTGAATGTGCCAGCAGTCCATGTTAAGCCACCATCCACTGATTTTGTAAAGTGATCAAGAATGAGGCCGGTAGCATCAACAGGCATTGCCCAAATTGCCGTGTTGTCATTCATTCCGATTGTAACTTGTCCAATTCCCTCGCCTGTAGCTAAACCAGAATTAACAAGGGTCCAGTTGGTTTGGGCAAACATCCAAATGCTTAAAAACATTGAAACTGATAACAAAAGTAATTTTCTCATAGTGTTTGATTTTTAATGAATAATTATTAATTACCTACAAACATACAAAGAAAAACAGATTCATGGGAAAAAAATTACAAATATCTTCTTTCGTCACCTATCGGTCCGAAATCCGAAAAAAAAAACGAGACGTATTTTTACATGCGTCTCGTTTTAAAATCCCTGAAAGGGAAAGCTGGTTATTAATTCTTGATGAATTTTGTATTTGAAATACCCTGGAGAGTTTCTACTTTAACAAAGTAAACTCCTTTGCTCAACTTGCTGATATCTAAAGATTGACCGTTACCGCTGAAAACAAGTTTACCACTAAAATCAGTAATGGAAATGTTGCTGATGGTACCGTTTGTCACAATGTTGAGAATATCTTTTACAGGGTTAGGATAGATCATTACGCCGATTTTGTCAACTTCATTAATGCCTACGCCAACAACATCGAGGGTTACAGGGACGTTAAGAATCGGTGTTACAGGATCATTGCTCAGTAATTTTACGACTGCATTGTATTGACCAAGAACCAGGTTGGTAGTGGAAAAGTTTAATACCAGCGGGCTATCTCCGGCGGGGATAACAGTTCCTGACATAGGAGATACGGATAACCATTGTGCGATAGGAGTCCCCACAAGATTGGCACGGATATTCCAGTTTTGATCAATATTCGGGTAAAGATGTGACCAACCCACACCAGTACTCACAAAATCGCCGTTAGGATCAGCCGGACCGCCATCAGTCCCGGGAATATAAATCCCGGCAGTTGTCTGCGTAAAATTGTATCCAACCCAGAGGTCTTCACCGGTAACCTTTACAGGTGTAGTCAGTGTAATTGTTTCCCAATTCGTTCCCGCCGGAGTGAAACTCTGCTCATACAACAGCGCGCCTGGTTCATAGGTATTACCCATACCATATATTCTGATTTTCATAGCGTTGGAAGCTGGCGGGGTATTAAGGTCCCTGACGAACACTTCAACTGAAGTAACATCAAGGCCGGCATACGGCAGTGTCATGCTGTTTGTAAAACGTGCTGCAACGGTAACTGTTGTAGGAACCGTATTCCAACCTACAGCTGCAGAATTATCACCATCATAATGCAATTGTGCCGATGCATCGCTTACAGGACCAGGTGTGCCCGGATTGGGTGAAGGATCAGCAATTGCTTTTGTCATTAATTTTTTTACAGTTAAATCATTGCTTGTTTCCGACATGACAGGAACACTTTTCATTCCATCGATGTCGTAAACAACGTTTACATTATAAGTCAGATCAGACAAACCAGTATTGGAAACTGTGAGATCCTTGGTTCCATTGGTGCCACCAACCAAAAACGTAGCGACTGATGTAGGTGTCACACCGATAATTGGATCATTTCCGCTAACAGTTTCGGCAAAGTAAATATCATCGATTAAATAGGCCGCAACTTCACCGCTACTGGCTTTTTCACCTGCAAAGAAATCGACCCCACCCAGTTGTTTGGTACCTCCGGGATTGGAAGCCTGATCGCTGAATGTCCATGATTGCAATAAGGTTCCGTTAATATATAAATCAATATGATCGGCATCCAAATCAATCAGTTGTTTTACTTCAAACCAGGTGTCCTTTGGGTAAGTACCGGCAATGGAATTGCCAGCCTCCAGCAATTCAATATCGCCATTGGTACGGAAATAAATCTCAAAAGCCCATTCGATTCCAGGTGATTGCATATGCTGAACATTGTAATATCCGCATTTCCCGGTTTCAACATACATAAACCACCTCAATTCATAAGCGCCTGAAATTTTATTTCCAAGTTTCAAAATGCAGTCAGATTGTCCACCAACTTTATCAGCCGATCCTGACATTGGAGAAGAGTGGGCGAAGAGGTTCTTTATCTGAATATCCTCACCGCTTCCGGGCAGGTTTGACCACGTTGTCCACCATGTTGGGTTGTCAACAGCTAAAAAGCTGTCAAGGGCATACGAATCAAGATTATCCTCATAAAGGATGGTTTGTGATGACACAAAACCTGCAAACATAAACAGCATTGCACACAAAAGGAAAATTTTCTTCATAGTTGAAAAGTTTTAGTGAATAATAATTGTTTGTACAAACTTACAACGTTTTTCATTTCGTAATTGATTTTATTAAAAAAAAACTACAGGATTACATTTTTAACATTATTAATGTGTAAATGATCAAAAATGGCTGTTGTATCCTGTACCGATATCCAGTTTCAGGATAAATTGTTAATTTTGCAAAATTGACAGACCGGGCGACCGAACAAGTCATCTGTATCTAACCTATTCACCTGTTCACCTG
>CAIYES010000312.1 GCA_903925275.1 uncultured Bacteroidales bacterium | reverse complement strand
ATCATGATGAGATCGTCAGGGAGTTTTACTTCAATGAAAATCATGAGGCAATCCTGGTACTGGAATATTCATCAATTGCAGCCTGTGAAGAACTGCTTCATGAACTGCCCCTTGTAAAAAAGGGATTCACCCGTTTTGAAATGATGGAAATGAGACCATATACTGGTTTTGAAAGGATTTTTATACAAAACTCCTGAAATGCGGGCATTGTAAATCATAGTCTGCCTGTAAAATGAAACAAAGATTTACCCGCCTTTTAGGGGTTTCGTTGATTGTGTTTTCCTGGATCCTCTGGGGAATAATCATATTGCTGCCTTTCTGCAAACTAACGTTGACCCAATATGCAATTGTCTATCCCGTTATCCTCGCCTCAACCAATATCTTCTGGGTCGGTGCCGCCCTTGTCGGAAAGGAGCTTGTCCGAAAAATAAACATTCTGCCAAAGGTTAAAATATGGTTGAAAAGTTGCCGGATGAAAAGGGAGACCTGAAATAACCATGGGATAATGCATTGGCTATTCTCCTATTCAGTCAAACCAAGACCGGCAAATTTGTCAAACAGGGATAAGGAGCCTGCTCTAATATAGTTCACCAAAATTAAGACATTGGCTGAGGAATGCGCACAGAACGCCAATAGGTGCTCCTGCAAAAAGCAAGTACAGAAAATCTTCCCTATTTTCCTTAAGATATCTGTTCAGATCACTTACCCAAATTTTCATGGTGATTACCTTTTGTATTTTCTATATAGTAAAATTACCACGGAAAGCACTAAGAAATAATCTGTTATATTAAATAAATGTTAAGTTTCCAGATGTATGGACACAAAGTAGCTTTCTTGTGCTGCTATTTAGAGTCTGTTTAAATTTCTTATTTAGTTATATTTCTGTGTGTAAGCCTGTGCCTTAGGCACAAAATCTGTATAGAAATTGAATGTTCTGAGAACCATTTCGTCCCGTACGGGACGAAATAATGCATCTATCCCTGTTTTTCTACAAACATAAAATCCCTTAAGGGATATAAAAACAAAATTAAACAGACTCTTAATTTGGAATATTAATTTTTCATTAACAATTCATTAATTATGGATTAAAGGCAGGTCAGATAGCGATATTTGCATAAAAATCGTTTATGAGAATCAGATCTGGTCAATTCAATGACTCCTATTTTCCGATTATGGATGGAGTTGGTATGACAGCCCATAATTATGCCTACTGGCTGAATGAAAAGTATGGAAAAAGCATGGTGATCGCGCCAAAAGTAAAGGGATATGAAGACACTGTCGGATACAAGGTTCACCGGTTCAAATCAGTTCTGTTGCCGGGGATGAACCCTTACAGGGTCGGCCTTCCGCTGATCGACGTGAAATTTAAAAAGAAATTGAAAAAGATAAATTTCGACATCCTTCATGCTCATTGCCCCTTTATCAGCGGACAGGTTGCGGTAAAACTTGCCTCTAAGCTGAATGTACCACTGGTGGCAACATTTCATACAAAATACCGGGATGATTTCAAAAAGGTGATCAATAATGACCTGTTTGCTGACTTCCTGGTGAAGCTTACTCTTGATTTCTATAATGCTGCAGACCAGGTGTGGGTGCCGAACAACGCAACAGGGTTGACACTCATGGAGTATGGGTATAAGGGCAATTACGAGGTAATGCCAAACGGTTCCGACATGCTTATTCCGGATGAAGGAAAACGGATGAAATACAGAAAAAAGGGTCTTGATTTGATCGATGCCGGGAACGAGGAATTCATCATGTTATTTGTGGGACAACACCGCTGGGAAAAAAATGTCAGGCTTATCATTGATTCCATGATCATGCTCAAAGCCGCGGGAAAAGCATTTAAAATGATTTTTGTCGGTGAAGGATATGCCGCAAATGAAATGATGAAAATCGTCAGGCAGAATAATATACAGGATCAGGTTGTGTTTCTTGGTGTGATCACAAACAGATCGGAACTTCAAAATATTTATGCAGCATCCGACCTGCTGGTTTTTCCATCAGTTTATGACAATTCTCCGCTTGTTTTGCAGGAAGCAGCGGCATTCGATATACCTTCGGTAGTGGTTCGTGGCAGTTCTTCAGCCGAAGGATTCCACGACGGAATAAATGGGTTCCTGGTTGAAAACGAGGTAACCTCTCTGTTTAACAAGCTCAGTGAACTTTTAGTAAACCGCGATGCAGTTAAAAAAGCAGGAAAAGGAGCAAGGAAAACAATTTATCATCCGTGGGAAAGCATTGTCGATGATGTGTACCTCCGGTATGCTGATATCATTAGAAAGCATCAGCCACCATTTTCAAAGCAAGCGGATGACGACGAGGAAGTTTAGCATCTTTGGAGCATGATGTGCTTCTGATAAAGCTCACTGCAAAGATTTAATAATTTACCTCGGGATTTTTACCAGTTGTCATGCTTCAGCTTACCTGAGTTCAAACTCTTTGAGCAGTTCCTCAAATGTTTCCTTGTGGCTTGGTGATTCTGCCTGTTTTGATGCCAGATCATAAGCCTGTGCATAAGGATCTTCCCGGTACTTATATATCTTCCATTCACCATCATGGTATTCAAGCGCCGAAAGGTTTTCTACCCAGTCACCTGAATTCAGGTAGGTTACTGAACCCTTTTGGTTCCTGATTGTTTTTATTTCAGGTTGGTGAATATGGCCGCAGACGACAAAGGCGTAACCTTTTGAAATAGCTATCCCAGCTGCGGTTTCTTCGAATTTGTTTATGTAAGAAACTGCACGTTTTACACTGTGTTTGATCCGCTGCGAAAAAGATATTTTTGGCCTGCCAAGTCTTGTCAGGATGAAATTGGCAAAGCTGTTCAGCAGGATAAGCTGATCATACCCGATTGAACCGAATTTTGCCAGCCATTTGCTGTGTTGCATCGTAATGTCAAAGACATCGCCATGGAAGATCCAGGCCTTCTGCCCATGGAGGTCCAGCAGCAGTTTATTGACCAGTTTAAAGGAGCCCATGTTGAAATTTACGAATTTCCGCATCAGTTCATCATGGTTGCCTGTGATGTAGATTACTTTGGTACCCTTGGCGATCAGCCCGGTGAGGTGCCTGATCACCATCAGGTGGGATTTTGGGAAATATCGTTTACGAAATTGCCAGATATCTATGATATCTCCATTCAGGATAAGTGTTTTCGGTTTGATGCTGCGCAGATATTTCAACAACTCTTTGGCATGGCATCCAAAGGCGCCAAGATGTACATCGGAAACAATTACAAGGTCGACTGCCCTTTTGGGGATGGCTGGTTGTTTCATATTAAGGTGCAAAGGTATCTTGGAAACCTAACCATTATGTTAACAGGATGTTACCAAATTGTTAAATCACGGTTAATAAATTATTAAGTTTTATTAACATCAAAAAACAAGCTGATTTTAACATGAAATTTGCCGGAAATTCAACCGGATTATGAAAAGAAATAAAGTTTCAAAATTGATCAACAGAATATCAAGGCGGGAGAGCCTTCCCATTCTCCGTGGGATGTTTGTTTTTCCTGAACAGGTTAAACGAAAAAAAGACGCCACAATCATTGATTTTTTTCAAATTTCACAAGAAACAACAGTAACATCAGGCACCATTGACAGGGTTAATAGGTTTATGCAACGGGCCACTGATTTTTCATGCGATGGAGAAGATGGCCTCTGTATCTCTGCGGAAAAAGGGTCATATCTTGGGGGCTAAACGGATGATCAGTGACATTAAGGATTTTCCGGGAGACGATTCAAAATCATCAGGCCGGATACTTTGGCTGACCGATACCTTTGGAGATCACAACGGTGTTTCGACTGTTTTAAAATCTATTCACCAGGAGATCAAATCGCGAAACCTGCCTGTGGACCTCATGATTTGCAGCACAACGATTGAACCAGATGATCATCTGATTGTAATTAGTCCTGTTTCCCAGTTTACCCTGCCGCTTTACAGGCATCAGCCTATGAGGATTCCGAATTATCTTTCGGTCCAGCGTGCTTTCAGAAAAGGGAGATATGACCGCATCATTTGTTCAACCGAACGATCACGGGGAAAACTGATTGCCATAACGGGCTTTCTTAACGGTCTCGGTATTGTGGTGCTGAACCGGTTTTTCGGTGGTTT
>CAIYES010000311.1 GCA_903925275.1 uncultured Bacteroidales bacterium | reverse complement strand
TATTGCTCCTGTTTTAGCTAAAGCTGATCCAATTTTACCTATTTCGGTGACAATTTCAAGAGCAAGTATACCAGAAAGAGCCAACTTAACAACTTCAAGATGCTCACCAACACTTTGAATAACTCCTTTAAAAGTTTGCCAAGCACCTACAATATTATCAGCAATTTCTTTCCTATTATCTGTTAAATATTGATTTACGTCCTTTAATCCCTTTTTCCAATCTTCAAGCAATGGAGTAAATACATCACGTTGTAATACTTGCCAAGTAGTCTCTAATGAACTTTTTATTACAGTCCAACTTCCTTGCATCTTTTCATAAGCTGCTGTATAACCAGAAAGAGTTTCACCAACCTTTTGTATTAAATATCCACTATCACCAATTGCTTTGCCATGCTCTCTCCAAGCTGCAATCATTGGTTTAAGTTGGCCATTCAACTGGGCATTAAGCACCAAACTGAGTGCATCACTTGACTTGCTGGTTCCTTCTACAACAGCTTTTATTTCCTGAGCAATCTGCTTACTTGACGACTGTCCTTGGGTAACAAATTTAAGTGCATTGGATATGTTAGTATATCCTTGAATTTGATCTTGATTATTAACATTAAGAATAACACCTTGACGAATAAATGCTTCAGTCATTTGTGTAAGTTCGTTCAAATTCATAACTGAACTTGCATCAATCTGTTGTAAAATAGGAATCAATTTCTCTGCATATTGAACGCTGGATTGAAAAGTTTGAGGTATATTTGATTGATCTACACTAAGTGTAGTCAGCATAGCAGAAACGTTGATTATTGAATCTTCATAATCAGATACAGCTTTTATTCCTCCAGTAAAAAACTCTGTAACAGTGTTCAACGCTTTGCGAATCCCTTGATAAACGAGTATTCCTCCAGCAACAACAAGTATATGTTCTCTCCAAGACTGAGTATGTTTTTCAATTTTTGCTGGAGCCTTTTCATGTTCCTCGTTTAAATCCTGCGCACTCTTTAAAGCATTATTTGAGGTGGTGTTAGACTTGCTTTGTTCATTTTCTAACGCCTTAAAGGCAGTTATACGCTTAATAGTTCCCGAAGCGGTATTTTCTTGGGCAAGGGCAAGTTTTTCTTCAGCTATCGTTAAGTCAACTATTGACTTTTTGGCAGAATTTTCTGCAATAATAGCTTTTCCAATAGCAGTCTCTTCATCAGCAAATGTTTTGGCAGATACACTGCGAGATTTGTTTGCTATATCTGTTGCAGTTGCAATTTCTTTGGTAGCTCTTACTAAATCAGTAAGTTTATTTACTCCAATTGCGTTAAGTGATGCGGTTAGTTCTTTTATTCCAGAAGTGGTATCTTTGGCGGCATATCCTATTTCAAGAATGTTATAAGATATACCACCAGAAGCACTGAAAGCTAAGGAAAGTTTTGAAACTGATGCTTCAGCTACATCAGCTGCTAAACCAAGTTTTTCAAGTTGATTTAAAGCAGCTTCACCACCTTTGGAGGTGATTATAATTTCAAGATTTGCTAAGTCCATCTTGCTGATATTTTAAATAAACTTTATCAAGGTCAAGTATAATTTTAACTTCTGATGGTGACAAATAGAGTTTCATTATCTGTGAGTGATTAAAAATATCTTGTGTTTTTATAGGTTGCAGTGACCCACCCATACCACCAATAAATATTCTTTGTCCTGAAAGTTCCCAGAATGTTTCCCAAATTTCATATAAGAAATCAGGAACTTCTTGAATATTCAACAAATCACTTCTAAAACCAGTACTTCTCTCTATCTGTTCCCAATGTTCTCTTTTCGTTATTGAACCAACATTTTCATCTAATTTGAGTTGACTCTCAAGTATTTGAGTTAGTGTTGATCCACAGTCGAGAAAAAAGAATTGTCATCCACGATGTAATTATCAGCTTGACGAAGAATGAATCCATAATCAGTCAAAATTCTTTTCTTATTTACATAATTGCAAACAAGTTCTTTACCTCCATCATATATAACTTGCTTTAAGTTATCCAAATCAGGCTTTTTGGTTTTTGGATCAATTACAGCTTTATCTGGATCACGCCATTCAGAAATACAAGCTATTACTATATCCATATTGTCATCTTCTTCAGCCTTATCATTCTGCTTTCCTTTTTTGTACCTGC
>CAIYES010000310.1 GCA_903925275.1 uncultured Bacteroidales bacterium | reverse complement strand
TGTTGTGTAATTTGCTTTCTACCAATATATTGTCTCTACGGGACAGGTTGTTTAAATCAAAATAGAGCCGCACAAATCCTCTTCGATAAGAGGGAAAACGCCGCTTCTCCATAAGGCAAAGGGGCCGGGGATTGAAGTATCATTTTTGTCCCAGAATTGACAAATACTCTTCCAGCGAAGAAAGATCTTTGTAACGAACCTCTCTGGCTTTGCTTCCTTCGAACGGCCCGACAATACCAGCGCTCTCCAGTTGGTCAATGATTCTTCCTGCACGGTTATAGCCAAGTTTGAGTTTGCGTTGAATCAGTGAAGTTGATCCGTGCTGATGCTGAACAACGAGCCGGGCAGCTTCGCCAAAAAACTCATCTTTCTCATTCTCATTAAATTCTTTAGCAGGTCCACTGGTCTCGTCGTAAAATTCAGGCAAAGCAAATGCCTCGGGGTAACCCCGTTGCGATCCGATGAATTCTGTTACTTTATCAATTTCAGGCGTGTCAACAAAGGCACATTGAAGCCTGATCAGGTCGCTTCCTGTTGAAAGCAGCATGTCACCGCGGCCAATAAGCTGGTCGGCTCCTGATGAATCAAGGATTGTACGTGAATCGATTTTTGAGATTACCCTGAAAGCAATCCTGGCAGGGAAATTGGCTTTGATCGTGCCTGTAATGATGTTTACCGAAGGACGTTGCGTTGCAATAATGAGGTGGATCCCTGTTGCCCGGGCCAACTGTGCCAACCTTGCAAGGGGTGTTTCAATTTCACGGCCTGCAGTCATGATCAGGTCGGCAAATTCATCGATTACCAAAACGATGTAGGGCAGGAACTGATGTCCATCATTCGGATTGAGTTTTCGTGAGAGGAACTTTTCGTTGTATTCCTTGATATTTCTCACCTGAGCATCGCGCAACAAATCATATCGGCTGTCCATCTCAATATTCAGCGAATTGAGGGTGCGGATGACCTTTTTGGTATCGGTAATGATGGCTTCTTCGGCATCAGGTAATTTAGCAAGAAAATGCCGTTCTATTTTTGTATAAAGGGTAAGTTCAACTTTTTTCGGATCGATCAATACAAATTTTACCTGCGACGGGTGCTTTTTATAAAGCAGTGAAGTGATGATTGTATTCAACCCCACCGATTTACCCTGACCTGTTGCACCTGCCATGAGCAGGTGAGGCATTTTAGCCAGGTCGGCTATAAAGGTTTCATTTGAAATTGTTTTGCCCAGCACAAATGGCAATTCATAAGTGGTATTCCTGAATTTGTCTGTTCCAAGCAGTGATTTGATCGAAACGATCTCCGGATTCTGATTGGGAACCTCAATACCGATCGTTCCTTTTCCGGGAATAGGCGCTATAATGCGGATGCCCATTGCTGCCAGACTCAGCGCAATGTCGTCTTCCAGGTTTTTAATCCTGGAAATCCGCACCCCTGCTTCAGGCACTATCTCATATAACGTCACGGCCGGACCAATCGTTGCTTTGATCTTGGCAATTTTTATATCATAATTTGAAAGCGTGTTGACGATTTTATCTTTGTTGGCTTCGAGTTCTTCTTTATTGACATTTAAAGATTCTCCGCCATAATCGCTGAGCAAGTCGAGGGTGGGATACTTATAGGTTGAAAGGTCAAGGGTTGGATCATACCTTGTTTCCAGTGTTTTATGTTCCATTTTTTCTTCAACCACGGCCTCTTCAACGGGTGATTCGATCACAAGTTCCAGGCCGGAAGAGTTTTGCACCGGAGCTGATACCTTTGAAGGGATTTCCAATTCAATTTCTTTTGGTTCCGATTCCTCAGGTACTTTCATGTAATTCACCTGGAAACCATCTGCCTCCTGTGTATCAGTATCAGTTGGAACTGGCGGAATGGGAATATCAGTGGCAGTCGTGTTATCCTGTATCGGGATTTCAATATTTTTCTTAGGTTTAAACCATCTGAAAGGGATGTTAAAAGAGAGGATCAGAAAGCTCAACGCAGTAAATCCCAGCAGCATGGCCAACCCTGAAGTTCCAAGGAATTCGATAAGCCAGATATTCATCTGAAAACCGTAGACACCGGTAAACAGATCGTTGCCGG
The DNA here is from genome assembly GCA_903925275.1 of uncultured Bacteroidales bacterium. Lineage (GTDB taxonomy): Bacteria > Bacteroidota > Bacteroidia > Bacteroidales > FEN-979 > CAIVAT01. The sequence goes on along the minus strand of CAIYES010000310.1, from coordinate 7,481 downwards.
GATCGTTGCCCGATATAACAAGAGCTAAAAGCACAGGAACCCATATGATTCCGAAGAAACAATATTCAAGGGTTTTCCAGATTGGGAATATCCGGATGTGGAAAAAATGTTTCATCCCGGTATTGAAGAGGATGATGACAAAGAAATAAGATGCAACCCCAAACCATTTTGTGATGAAAAGATAACCGGTCAGTGCACCGATCTTGCCCATCCAGTTTTCTACCGGGTTTTTGTTTTCAAAAAATCCATCAAAGGTGAAATGTTTGAAAACAGTATCGGTGAAACTGAAATCAGTCTGCCATGTTAAAAGATAGGAGGTGAAAGAAAAGAGCAGATAAAAAGAAAGGAGTACGAAAGAAAGGCCGAGCACACGAAAGCGTCGTTCGAGCCTTGCAAGGTCTTTCTCTGAAAGGACTTTTTTTTCCTTGGGTGGCTTGGGCGTTTTTACTGTTTTTTCTTTTTTCTCCCGACCCTTCTTGGCATTTTTATCTTTGACAGAAGGCACACTAGCCTCAATTGAGGTATCATCCTTCCGTTCTTCTTTAAAGGTATTGCTTTTTTGATTGATGAGTTGTCGGGCCATTGTGTTTATTCAGTACCGCCACCGAACTTGCTTTTCAATTCATCCAGGGTGGTAATGGGATAGTCGGAAGGAATTTCAAAATCTATGGCAGGAAGGCTCTTCTTTTCAATGGATGTTGCAGAGAACTTCATGTTGATGTCGTGGTTTTTGAGGAAAAATTCAAGTAAAACCCCATCGATGTCTTTATACAGCGGGTTGTCGAAATTTGCCATTTTTGAACCCAGTTCATTCGTATAATAAATCTCATAGGTGGTTACTGCACCATCATCGTTCAGGGTAATCACAGCTTTTTTACAGGTATACCCTGCAATTACTTTTGTTTCGCCTGATAACACAACAGTTGGTTTTGCCTCCTTTTCCATCTCTTTTTCAATGTCGGCAGTGGTTTTTTTGATGGCATATTTCTGACCCATCAGGTTTACCAGGGCAACAGAGGTTTTGTCGGAATAATCGGTGATTGTTACGGTGTTCATGCCACTCAACTGCATATCCGTCCTGGCTTTTGTACCTTTGATAGATACTGTAAGCATTTTTGGATACATGGCCATCTGGCTTTCCGATATTTTATTGTCGGGATAGGTGATTTTAAAAGTGATCACACCTTCGAAAGGTTTGCCAGACATTGCCTGGTACGAGCTGAAAAGCACAGCACATAAAACAAAACTGCAAACAAATAGAATTTTTTTCATGGTTATTTTTTTATTTTACGTGACAAATTTAGTTAATTTACAATTCTGAGCAGCTTACTCCACCGGATTTTTCCGTCGAAAATTGATCGGTTGGGATCAAGCGACAGCCATACAAACACAGCTTTACCGACAACATGATCCTGAGGCACGAATCCCCAGTAACGTGAATCGGCTGAATTATGGCGGTTGTCGCCCATCATCCAGTAATAGTTCATTTTAAAGGTATATTCCGTGGATTCTTTCCCGTTGATAAATATTTTCCCATCCCTGATCTGAAGGTTGTTGCCTTCAAAAACACCAATGATCCGTTTGTAAAAACAGATGTTTTCCATGTTGATGGGAATGGTAACCCCTTGTTTTGGAATCCATAAGGGGCCAAAATTGTCAACATTCCAGGGGTAAAGAGAATCGAATGGGAAGATATTCGGATCCCTGTTGTTTTTTGGAGCTACAACAGGCTCAATTGAAATAATATTGCTGTACTGCCTGAGTTTCCCAATGGCCTCATCAGAAAGGGTCAGTTCATAGCTACCATTGTTATCAGTAGAAATATTTTCAGTGATATCGAGCTTCTCGAAATTCATTTTATTGATCGGGCTCCCATTGGTTTTTACAATGTACTTATACTGACGCTTCCCGGGGTTTTGTTCCGGTTTTCCATTGATGTAAACAGTACGATCAACGATGCGGATGGTATCTCCTGCTATGCCGATGCAGCGTTTTATAAAATTCTCACGTTTATCAACCGGCCGGGCGATGATCTCCCCGAAATATTCCCGGTTGTTCCAGACAGCATCCCTGCCGAATTGCCTGACGAGTTGATAATAGCTGACATTGCTCTGCAATTTCGACGAGAGGGTATCTCCGTCGGGGTAATTAAAAACAACGACATCCATGTTTTTAATTTTTGCCATACCCGGGAACCGGTAATAGGGCAGTTCGATCCATTCCAGGTAAGATTTTGAGTTCTCGGTAAGCGGGAGTGTATGATGCACAAACGGGAACGACAGCGGCGTATTCGGCACCTTTGGCCCATAACTTACTTTGCTGACGAAGAGATAATCACCCACCAGCAGGGTTTTTTCCATGGAGGATGTTGGAATGGTATAGGCTTCGATCAGGAAAATACGGATGATGCTCGCTGCTATCACTGCAAAGATAATGGCATCAACCCATTCGCGCGTTGCCGATTTGATCACCGGGGGTTGTTTGGTTGGGTCAGCGTATTGCTCTTTTGGCGAAAATCCAAGATATGGCAGATAAAAAAACGGGAAAAGCACTCCCAATGCCTGAGCTAATAATCCATACTTCTTAAAACATTTCAGGATTTCAACGATCATCAGCAGAATAACGAACACATTGATAAATGGTACAAGCAGAAATATATACCACCACAGGGGCTTCTTTATAATCCGGAGCCAGATGTACCAGTTATAAAAAGGAATAAGGATTTTCCATCCTTTTTCATCTGCTTTTTCAAATATTCCCCATAAACCGGCCAGGGAGAGGATGAAAAATAATATGGTAACAATCATGTAAAGATTCATCGTAAGATATTTATTTTATTAATGCTAACGTGTTTACTTGACTTTTCTTATTCACGGTTCATTAAAATTTGTGCATCAAGCAGGTTTGTCATATCAAAAAAGCCCTTCTTCCCCAAAATCCATTCACCGGCCATGATGGCGCCCATTGCAAAGCCCCTCCGGCTTTTTGCCGTGTGGATGATTTCAATACTATCTTCCTCCGATTCATATCGCACGACGTGTGTTCCCGGAACATTGTTGGCGCGAAACGACTTTATTCCAAGTTCATCAGGGTTTTCAACTGCTTCTTTTACCCATTTTTCCTTGCGTTCTGTATACTTGATGATGTCGTTGGCCAATGCGATGGCTGTTCCGCTGGGGGAATCCTGTTTATGGATATGATGCGTCTCTTCAATCGAGATGGCATACCCAGCCAATTTTGACATAAGGTTAGCCAGATAGCGGTTCAAATCGAAAAAGAGGTTAACCCCGATGCTGAAGTTCGGTGCATAAAACAGGCATTGATCCCTGCTTAAGCAGTCATGCCGGACTTTTTCAAGATCATCAAGCCATCCGGTTGTTCCAACTACCACAGGTATATTGGCATCAAAGCAATTGTAAATGTTTTCAAGGATGCTGATAGGTGTCGAAAAATCGATTGCAATGTCAGCTTCAGGGAGGTGTTGACCTTGAGTTTCCCAATCTTCAAGATTGTTAATGATGAGAACGATTTTATGACCTCTTTTTATGGCCAGTTTTTCAATTTCCTGGCCCATTTTTCCATATCCCAATAGTGCGATTTTCATAATCCGGGTGATGAATGATTTATTAAAAGTGAAAACTCAGTTTAACCCCTGCTGCAGGTAGGTAGTTGAATCCGGTAAGTTGCATGTCAGGTTCAATTTTCATGGATAGTTTATCACTGATGTTAAAGGTGTATAAATGTGCATCAACCGTTGCATCAAGGATGTTCAACGCATACCATACGGCGGTAAGCAGACAACTGATCTCAAGATTGCGGTTGTAATATTCGCGGGCTGAAAGCAGTTCGGCTGTGGTATAGTGATTCACCAGATTACTGTATGTGCCATTTTTAGTCCCGTGGGATGATTCAATGTATGCATATTTGTACGTGGCATATTCGGAGGCATTGAAGTAGATAAAATATCCCATAACGCCAAAGCCGGCATAAATGATCGGAATTTTCCAATATTTTTTATTATAAAATTGCCCGAGACCCGGCAGAACCGCCGACATGATGGTTGCTTTCGTAGGCGAATGCTCTTTTTCGCGGATAGAGTCGGGTAATTCGACAAATGTTGTGTCGGTTTGAGCGCTGATACGAATCGAAGGGAACAGAAACACAAAAAGAAACAAAAAAGAAGAAAGGAATACCTTCATTTAGGAATCAAGTTTGGAAATGATCCTGTCGAAATCCTCATCCGATTTAAATGCAATGATAATAGAACCAGCGCCTTTGCGGTTTACCTTAAATTCTATTTTCGACTGGAGCTTCCCGTGAAGCACTGTTTTGGCCTTCTCAAACCTCCCAGGAAGGACGGAAACTTCTGAAGCGGAACCGGTAACTTTTACCATCCCGATCTTCCGTATCATTTCCTCTACCTGACGTACCGATAATTTTCGTTCGAGGATCTTTTGCAGGACAACCAATTGGGTTTTTTCATCATCCACCCCGACGATGGCACGCGCATGTCCCATGGTTATCAGGTTATCCCGTACGGCAACCTGTATCTCATTGGGAAGCTTGAGCAAACGTATATAATTCGAAATGGTAGACCTGTCCTTGCCCACCTTTTTACTTAATTCATCCTGCCTGATTTTGCATTCTTCAAGCAGTCGCTGAAAACTTATGGCAATTTCCAACGGATTCAGATCCTCGCGCTGGATGTTTTCTACAAGAGCCATCTCCAGCATCTGTTCGTCGTTGGCAAGCCGTATATAGGCAGGAACTTCAAGTAATCCGGCAAGGATGGAAGCTTTCAGGCGGCGTTCTCCCGAGATCAGCTGGTATTTCTCATGCCCCATCTTTCTGATTGTCAGCGGCTGAATAATCCCATGTTCCTCAATGGATGCCGTTAGTTCGCGCAGCTCACTTTCATTGAAATGCACCCGGGGCTGAAATGGATTGGGCTCGATTTGGTCGACACGGATTTGCGTGACGTACCCGGTGAGGTATTCCCCTGAAATTTCTTTATGGGCCTGGTCGGTTGCTGACCGATCCAGCAGCGCACTCAGGCCTCTTCCCAGGGCTTTTCTTTTTCCGTGCGTATCAGACATTGATCTCTTTTTCAGCGTTTGTCAACCTGGTGAGGTTGTTTTTTTGAAGAATCTCCCTCGCAAGGTTCAAATAATTGATGGCTCCCGAGCTGTTGATGTCGTGCATCATAATGGTCACACCGAAACTGGGCGCCTCTCCAAGTTTGGTGTTCCGGTTGATGATGGTTTTGAAAACCATTTGCTGAAAGTGGGTTTTTACCTCTTCCACTACCTGTTTGGCGAGGCTCAGCCTGTTGTCGTACATTGTCAGCAGGATTCCTTCAATATCAAGTGCAGGATTCAGTCGCGACTGAACAATTTTAATGGTGTTCAACAATTTCCCTAAACCCTCCAGTGCAAAATACTCACATTGAACAGGGATGATCACCGAATCGGCTGCTGTAAGTGAATTAACTGTTATCAATCCCAGCGACGGCGAACAATCAATGATGATAAAATCATAGTCATCCTTGATCTGTGCGATCACTTTACGCATCATCTTTTCACGGTTGGGCAGGTTGATCATTTCAATCTCAGCGCCAACAAGGTCAATATGAGCAGGCAATAAATCAAGAAAAGGGGTGGATGTATTCAGAATGATGTTTTTTGCTTCAACATCATCGATGATGCATTCATATATGCTCGTTTTAATATTGCGGGGATCAAATCCCACACCCGATGTTGCATTGGCTTGCGGATCGGCGTCGATAACCAGTGTTCTATGCTCTAACACGGAAAGTCCTGCTGCCAGATTGATGGCCGTAGTGGTTTTTCCTACACCCCCCTTTTGATTTGCAATTGCAATTACTTTACCCATTTATTATTTTAACCAAGTGCACAAAATTACTATAAATAGCAACACAGAAATGAATGTTGAAAAGTTTTGAAATAAACAAACCAACCGGAAGAGACAGTTTGTAGGTGCGGGATAATCCCGGAGTTTACTGGATGTCGGGATCTGACGATAAATCTTCGAATTCAATCGTTTTACGGGTCGGTTTTATCCCTTCAGTATCATTTTCGAATACAGTTGCAATCTCGTATTCAGGCCTGTCTGGCGCTTTTCCGGTACGAATGAATTCAATGACATCGCTCAGGCCATTGGCAAACTTGTCAAAATCCTCTTTATACAGAAAAAGTTTATGCTTCTCATAAAAAAATTTGCCCTGTTCATTGTTGAAGCGCCTCTTGCTCTCAGTGATGGTGATATAATATTCCTCGCCAACAGTAGCTTTTACATCAAAAAAATAAGTTCGCTTGCCAGCGCGGACAGCGCGTGAAAAAATTTCTTCCCGTTCCCGATCCTTAATTTCATTTTCTTCCATGCTGTGATCTTATTAAGATTAATATATCGACCCCGTTCAATTCAATCGAACGCAAAAATAAAAATATTATTTGAACCTGACATATTTTAAAATTTAAAATGCAGAATAACTCCGTGATAGTTCTATCAGACCTTGATATTTGAAATTATTTACGGATGAAAGCGAAATTTTATGTCTTAATTCCGTAGCTTTGCAGCGTGCATTTAGTAAATCATACCATGTTCTTTTTCATACCTTGTTTATGTTAGGCAGAAGACATTATCGGATCAAAACACTCCAGGCGTTGTATGCTTATTTTCAGGGTGGTGAGCCCCGGATCGAAGTTGCCGAAAAAAACCTTTTGCACAGCATTGATAAGGTTTATGAACTTTATTACCTTCAGTTGTCCTTCCTGCTTGAAATTATTCACTTTTACCGTTTCAGGATGGAGGAATCCAAAACGAAATTTTTCCCCACACCCGAAGAGATCAATCCAAACTATAAATTATCGGAGAATCGTGTGGTTCTTCAGTTACAGCATAATATTGATCTGGCTGATCAGATGAGCCGATATAAAATTTCATGGACTGAAGAGCAGGAGATGGTTCGAAAAGTCTATCACAAGCTTAAGTCCAGCAAAGACCTTGACGAATATCTTAACTCTTCTGTCAGTTCGTACAACGAAGACCAGGATTTTCTTGAGAAGTTGTTCAGGAAATTTATCGCCAAATCTGCGGATCTTCAGTCCTATTTTGAAGAACGCAGCATTTTTTGGGATGATGATTTTGAAGTGGCTGCAGTTTTCGTGTTAAAAACGATCAAGCTGATGTCTGAAGCCTTTAATGAAAAAGATACGGTTACCTCGCTCTTTTCCAAAGATCAGGAAGATGACTCTGATGAAGACAGAAAATTCATTCTTGAATTATTTCGGAAAACGATTATAAATACTGAGGAATCAGATAAACTGATCGATGCCCGCACCAAAAATTGGGAGCTTGAGCGGATTGCCCTCACCGACATATTGCTGATCAAGATGGCTCTTACCGAACTGACTAATTTTTCGCAGATTCCGGTGAAGGTTACCATGAATGAATATATCGAG
>CAIYES010000309.1 GCA_903925275.1 uncultured Bacteroidales bacterium | reverse complement strand
GGAGCCGGAGCGGCTGGTGATCTTTGGAGAAGGCCGGGGGCGGGGCATTTACGGCGGTCCTCCGGATTCGGCGATGGAGTTGTTCGGGTGGGACCAGTATCAGAATTTCCGCAAACAGAATCAGGTCTTCGAGGATGTGGCGGCGATCAACAGTTCACCGGCTCGACTGTATCTGACGATGGGCGGGGAAAACTCGTCGGGTCTGCCGGAGGCCGCGCAGGCGAATCTGGTGAGCGGCAATTTCTTCGATATGCTCGGCGTGCAGCCGGCGGCGGGGCGGTTCTTCCACGACAGCGCGGACGTCGGGTGTGACCACACAAAATCCGGAAACATCGTACATCTATTCTGGCAACCCCCGCAGTGCGACAGTCTTCAGGTGGTTGCCGGATACTATATTTACCGCGCTGAGTGTTTACCTATTCTTTATACGATTATAACTCCCCAACCCATACAAGTACTGGAATACTTCGACACCATCACTCCTGCTCCCCAATGCGATCATTACTGGTACAGCATTGCAGCCATCCACATGGACCCATACACCAATACTATCCTGTGTCTTGCTGAATGTGATTCAATTATGGTTGACGTATTGCAAGGCATTGTCCCTTCGGCCAATCCCGGCATTTCTATCTTTCCAAATCCTGCTTCCGACTATTTCAGCGTGCAAAGCGACAGTCCGGTAAGTTCGTGTGAATTGCTTAATTTTATTGGGCAACCCATTCTTTCTGTGCCATCCGGAAATCAGACTGCGTGCACCATTCCGGTTTCCACACTTCCCCCGGGAATTTATTTGGTACGCATAAAAAATGCATCAGGGACTCTGGTAAAGAAAGTATCCGTGATGCATTGAGTGATTTACCGTTCTTCTAACGGGATATAACTTCTTGGTGGTTCCACTGTTTTATAGGCAGGACGAATAATCCGTCGTCCGCTGATCATCTCTTCCAAACGGTGGGCACACCATCCGCTGATGCGGGAAATTGCGAACAATGGGGTGTAGAGTTCCTTCGGGATTTTCAGGCATTCGTAAACGAATCCGGAATAGAAGTCGACATTCGGAGATATCAGTTTATCCTGGGTGCCTTTGAACTCGTAAAATATTTCCGGTCCGATTCGTTCGATGGCTTCGTAAAGCGCCATCTCATCTTCTCTGCCCTTTTCTATTGACAGCAAGCGGGCCTTTTCTTTCAACAATATGGCCCTTGGATCAGAAACGGTATACACGGCATGTCCGAATCCGTAAATTTTTCCTGATTTGTCGTGAACCTCTTTCCGGGTGATCTTGCGGAGATATTCTGCAACTTCATCGTCGTTGGCCCAGTTTTTAACATTTGCCTTGATGTTTTCCATCATCTCGATTACCTGGATGTTGGCACCACCATGCAACGGACCTTTCAAAGAGCCAATGGCAGCAACGATGGCCGAATATGTATCGGTACCGCTGGAACTGACTACGCGGGTAGTAAAAGTTGAGTTGTTACCTCCGCTGTGCTCTGCATGAAGCACCAGCGAAAGGTCAAGCAGTTCAGCCTCAAGCGCTGTATAATCATTTCCCTTCAGCATATAGAGGAAATTCGCAGCAGTGCTTAATTTTTTATCCGGATAGCGTACTGTAAGGGTATCGTAATATATCAGGTGGCGCATTGAATGGTAGGAATATACCGCGATGGTCGATATTTTGGCAATGAGGCTGATCGATTGCCGTAAAATATTCTCGATTGAGGTATCATCAGCCTTTTCATCCAGGGTATAGAGGGCGAGGATCGACCGGGCAAGCATGTTCATGATGTCCTTGCCTTTCATGGTGAGGATCATGTCACGGTTGAAGTTTTCAGGTAATGCACGCAATTCAGCAAGTCCGTCAGAAAACTTATCGAGCTCATCTTTCAAGGGAAGCCGGCCGAACAGCAGCAAAAAGACCGTTTCGTCAAAACCGGGACGTTTAGCTGCCTGGCAGCCATGTACTAGGTCGTTGATATCGATTCCGCGGTAAATCAGTTTACCGTCAATGGCCTCAAGTTTGCCATCGATCTTTTCATAACCAACCACGCTCCCTACGCGGGTTAGCCCCACAAGCACTCCGGTGTGATCGGCATTTCGCAATCCACGTTTTACGTCAAATTGCTTGAATAAACTCTCTTCTATTTTACAGGATTCTTCTGTCAGTTTAGCCAGGTCCTGAAGGAAATCAGCTATTATCATATGTTTATTTTAAAGGGTTTTCATGTAATTGAGGGCGCTTCCTGCTTTAAACCAGTGGATTTGCAGGTCGCTGTAACTATGGTTAATTGCAATCTCTTCGTCGGTACCATCAGCATGACGGAGCTTTAAGATCAAGGGTTTGCCAGGCATAAAAGTTTCCAGACCGGCGAGATCGAATACATCATTCTCCCTGATTTTATTGTAATCATCCGGTATGGCAAAGGTGAGCGCCAGCATGCCTTGTTTTTTAAGGTTGGTTTCATGAATACGGGCGAACGATTTCACCAAAACCGCCCGGACACCAAGATGACGTGGTTCCATGGCAGCATGTTCGCGGGAAGATCCTTCACCGTAATTCTCATCTCCAACAATAATCGTCGGTATTCCTTTGGCTTTGTAAAAACGGGCAGTTTTTGAAACTGTACCATATTCACCGGTTTCAGGATTTTTCACCGCATTTGTCTTCTCATTGAAGAAGTTGACCGCGCCCATCAGCAGGTTATCTGAGATGTTGTCGAGGTGTCCGCGGAATTTGAGCCATGGCCCTGCCATGGAGATGTGGTCAGTTGTACATTTCCCCTTTGCCTTGATGAGTAACCGCATTCCGCAGATATTTTTACCATCCCAGGAATCGAAAGGTTCAAGCAATTGCAAACGGTCAGAGTCCGGGCTGACGTTTATTTTAACCGAGGCGGAATTTGCAGGTGGTGCAAGATACCCTGGATCTTTCACTTCAAACCCATTCAGCGGAAGCTCCTCTCCATGTGGTTCATCAAGTTTCACCTGGTCTCCCGATTCATTAACCAGGAAATCTGTAAGGGGATTGAAAGTGATGCTGCCAGCCAGGGTCAGGGCTGTAACGATTTCGGGAGAAGCGATAAAACTATGGGTGCCGGCATTGCCATCATTTCGCTTGGCGAAATTCCGGTTGAATGAATTCAGGATTGAATTCCTCCGGTCGGGATTATCCATTTTTCGCGACCATTGGCCTATACAAGGGCCACATGCATTGGCCATAATCACACCACCAATGTTGTTGAACACTTCCAGCAACCCGTCGCGCTCACATGTAAACCGGATCTGCTCTGAACCCGGGGTAACAATAAACTCCGATTTCACCTTCAAATTCTTCTCATCAGCCTGCTTTGCCACTGATGCAGCACGCGAAATATCTTCATAGGATGAATTGGTGCAGGAACCGATCAACCCAACTTCCAGGGTTTCGGGATAATTATTTTCTATCACGAATGATTTGAATTCACCTATCGGATGCGCCACATCGGGAGAAAATGGCCCGTTTATATATGGTCCCACCCCGGAAAGATCTATCCGGATGAATTTATCGTAATACAATTCAGGATTCGCCCGGACCTCAGGATCAGGAGCCAGGAAACCGGCAAACCGGTCAGCCAGTGAAGCCACATCTTTCCGCCCTGTTGCTTCCAGATAGGCCTTCATTTTTAAATCATAGGTAAATACTGAACAGGTCGCACCGATTTCGGCACCCATGTTACAGATTGTTCCTTTTCCGGTACAGGAGAGCGATTCAGCTCCTTCGCCAAAATATTCAACAATGAACCCTGTCCCGCCTTTGACGGTCAGCATGCCTGCAAGTTTCAGGATCACATCCTTGGCAGAAGCCCAGCCACTCAATCGGCCGGTAAGTTCAACACCCAGTATTTTCGGCATCTTCAGTTCAAGCGGCATCCCCGACATCACATCCACGGCATCGGCGCCACCTACGCCAATGGCCACCATGCCAAGTCCTCCGGCATTGGGCGTGTGCGAATCGGTACCGATCATCATCCCCCCGGGAAACGCATAATTTTCAAAGATCACCTGATGGATGATCCCGGCACCGGGTTTCCAGAAGCCGATACCATATTTGGCCGATACCGTTTCAAGGAAATCATAAACCTCCTTGTTCTGAACCATGGCGGTTGCAAGATCGGTTTTTACCCCGAGTTGTGCCTGAATCAGATGATCGCAATGAACAGTAGAAGGTACAGCAGCGGATTCCCTTCCGGCAGTCATAAATTGCAGCAGAGCCATTTGGGCAGTCGCATCCTGCATGGCAACGCGATCGGGCAGAAAATTGACATAATCGGCTCCCCTGAAAAAAGGTTTTGTCGGATTTGATTCGAATAAATGGCCATATAGGATCTTTTCGGTGAGCGTCAAGGGTTTATTCAGCAACAATTTTGCATGGGCAACACCCCCCGAAATCTTTTCGTATGTTTTTTGTATTAAATTAACATCCAATAACATAATTAATTATTTTAGACATAAACCAAATGATATATTTAGAAGTTTAAATGTAATGGTTATTATTAAAAATAACGTTATAAATTTATGAAAAATTTCATCCCCTAACGAATTTGGCCATGCATGCATTAGAATCGCTGTTGGAAGAATGGAAAATCATTAAAAAACCGGATAAATACAACCATATTCTTGCACTGAAAATAATTGAAGAGACGAAACGAGTCTTTGCGTCAAATGCGCAGCACTCAATAGTAAAGTCATGCTGGTTTACATTTCTTGATCTTACAAAAAAAACAGTGTTTCTCCAGGCATTGACAACAGATAAAGAACGGATGCAATGGGCAGATGTTGTTTTCCGCATTATCCAGCACACAAATTACGACCTGCTCGACATGATGGAGCAACGTGTTGCAGAGCATCCTACCCATATCTTGTTTAAAGACATGTCGTCGGCCGTTGCGATTGACTGGACGTACGAACAAATCTACCGCCATCTCCGTGAAATCGCCTGTCTTTTCTACAAATCGGCAAATTCCGCCCCAAGAGTGGCATTGTATGCTGAGAACTGCCTCGAAGGTGCATGTACCGACCTTGCATGTTTGATGTTTGACATTTACGATACCCCGCTCAGCCCGCATTTTAAGGCAGATATTCTTCTTCCGATTTTTAATGATCTGAAGATCAATATTGCATTAGCCGATACGGAAGAGCGGTTATCGGTTTTGCAAAAAATTCGCGAACAGGCGGAAACAAAGTTCATCATCTTTTCATTGCAACCGGCCACTCCGAAAACACGCGATATTCCGTACCTGGTTGAGGAGGGAAAAAAACGCTCACGCCTGGATATGGATGCAATCCTTGCCAGCCAGCCGACAAGGTTAAACAACCAGGTTGCCACCACCATGTTCACCTCGGGAAGTACGGGATTGCCGAAAGGTGTTTCATTCTCTATATATAACATTGTGTCCAAACGGTTCGCCCGTGCTGCAGCTGTACCGGAGGCAGGTGATGAGGTATTCCTTTGCTACCTGCCTTTGTTCCACACCTTTGGCAGATTCCTTGAGCTGACCGGAGCAATTTTTTGGAACGGAACCTATATTTTTGCGGGCAATACCTCCTCAGAAACGTTGCGTTCGCTCTTCCCAAAAATGCATCCGACCGGTTTTATCAGCATTCCGCTGCGTTGGCAGGAACTTTATGAAAACTGCCAGGAAATGATCGGCCATGTGGAAAGTCAGGAACTCAGGGAACAGGCTGTGCGAAAAATAACAGGATCCAGGTTGCACTGGGGCTTGTCGGCAGCAGGTTATCTTGATCCGGCTGTTTTCAGGTTTTTCAATCAATACGGAATCCATTTGAACAGTGGTTTCGGGATGACCGAAGCTACCGGGGGCATCACCATGACGCCTCCCGGCAAGTATAAAGATTCATCTGTCGGCATCCCCCTGCCGGGAGTTAACACAAGACTTGGTACCGATTCCGAACTTGAAATCAGCGGTCACTATATCGGCGCTTACCTTGAAAGTGCCGGATGCGGTGACGAGATCCCCTACCCCGTTGCTCCGGAAACAGACCGATGGCTGTCAACAGGTGATGTTTTTACAATCGCAACAGACGGATACTTTGAAATCGTCGACCGTGTTAAGGATATATACAAGAACAACCGTGGTCAAACTGTGGCCCCCCAGGTCATTGAAAAGAAATTTCACAAAGTGCCCGGGATAAAAAGTGTTTTCCTGGTAGGCGATAATCGCCCGTACAATGTCCTTCTAATCGTGCCAGACAAGGCCGATTCACTGTTCGGTTCACTTCAGGCTGACAATCTGACTGAGTATTACCACCAGATTGTAATGGCTGCAAATACAGATGTAGCTCCTTATGAAAGGGTGATAAATTTTACTGTTGCTGATCGGGAATTCAGCCGTGAAAAAGGTGAATTGACGCCAAAGGATTCCTATAACAGAAAAGTGATCGAAACCAATTTCAGGGAGATCATTGAAACTTTGTACCAGAGCAATAGTGTGCGTATCGATGCAGGCGAGTTCTCAATACTCATCCCAAAATGGTTTTTTCGTGACCTTGGAATCCTCGAAACCGACATCCGATATGAAAACAGGCATTTGATAAATCGCCGCAACGGCTCAAGGCTTTGCATCAGGAAGATGAAGGAGAACTGGTTCCAGGTAGGACATCTGAAATACCATATTGCTGCGAACCAGATTGACCTGGGTGTTTTGACCCGCCAACCGAAAATATGGATTGGGAATCCTGCCCTGATTTCGTTCTGTCCCATAAAAGAAGGATGGGATTTGCCCATGGGCAATATCTCTTCAACAATATTCATTTCCGGATTCAGACAGCTTGACGAGAAAACTTTTCCAGTTATCAAATCCGTTCGCGACCAACAGCTAATCCAGGCAAATTACCTGCTTTTCCGTACCTATTTCCTGGGATTTGAAGATGCATACAAGGCAACTGATGAACTTGGCAAAATCCTGATCAGTGCAGAGCCGAGGTTAGCCATTGCCATCAGGCACCGGCTTGAAGCGCTGGCCTATCATCCGGAAGAAGAGATCAGGTGCCTTGCCTACCGGCTGATTTTACTGAATGCTCCAAAACCGGAAGATATACAGTTCATGCCGGCCTTCATTGAATCGGGGCTTTCTTTTCTGAATGAAAAATCGATACGTGAAATCGCCTCAAGTAATTTTGGGAAACACAGGCTTGATGCGCTAAAACAAAGGCTTTATTGGTATCGGATACATCTCAAATGGCCGGCATCAAAGAGACACCGGAAGGCTTTTGAAGATGTTCTTGGGATGCTTTTCAACTTTGCTGTTTTGCATCTCGAATATTATGTACCTGTAAGGGCAGAACTGTCACGCTGGATCCTGCATAGACAGGATCCCAGCCTCTCGAAAAAAGCAGAAGATTATTTTTACAAACTCGCTGCCGTGTTCGAGAAGGAAATAGAAGGAAAATCACCCCATACCGCTCTTTCAGCCTGGAAATCGAAACTGGTTTTTGAGCATGGCATTTCGGATAGTGAAAAACAACGTGTTATAAAAATTTTCCAGTCCTCTACATTTCTGAAGGAAAGCATTATCCTGACCTTCAACGAACGGGATTTCAACCTTGAGGATGTAAAAGATAAAGGAATTTGGATTTTGCGGCTTTTGGCCTTCAAGGAATTCAAACACTACAGGCTATCGATCAACACGAATTCGGGCAAACATTTCGACTTGCACATGGTGATGAGTGAAAACCCTAAATTCAGGCCGAATCCTGACACATTCTATTGGCTGGCTTCTCTCGCCGGCTTCCCATACGGACCGGCAGTTGCGCCCATCCTGGGAAGCAGCAGACCCAACCTGGGCGTACTGACGACGCAATATATCGGAGGCTTGTCGGCATGGGATAAAATCCGAGAGTTATCTGAAATTCATCGCTCATCGGGATATATCAGGGGAAATGCCTGGAAAAAGCTTTTCATCAAATCGTTTGCGGTAATCTTTAAAGCCTGGCATCACAGTGGCAAACAGATTGTTCCGGGAGCCATTTCTCCATCCAATGTTGCTATTCCTGAAATGGATTTTCGCGAAACCGCCGTTGTGCTTTCATTGGCCGGATGGTCTCCCTATAAAAACGCATTATCGCTGATCAATCCTATGTTGCAGGACTATTACTGCAAAATTTCATCTATTTACCCTTTGTGCCGGAAACAGCTCGATGTAACATGGATTTTTGATGCATGTATTGAAGCGCTCGGAAAGGAAAGTGCTATCGTGTTTCTGGAAGAGTTACAACATGATTTGAAATCGAAATCAGTGACCTGTTTTGATTCATCGGAGTTGCAGATGCATTTGGACAGGTATCTGGAAACGACAATCAAACGGTATTATCTGCCAGTGGCACTCTACAGTGCCATCGACCAGTATCAGGATTGGTATAAAATCAATCCGCTCACAACTGCGGCAGCCAAGGAGCAAACCCTCATTGAACTGATGGAATTGTACAAAATACAGCAATATGCCGAATTGGCTCGTTACTTCTTTTACAGGCACACCTATTTTGCCGATGCAGCAGATGAAATTCAGGCAGCATTCGACCGGCTGCTGACTAAAATGGAGGAAAACGCCGAAGGGCCTGCAATCCAGCTGATTGAATTATCCGACCTGCAATCAGTATTAAATGAGGGCGATGACAGAAACATCTTTAGCAGGATGGTATTCCCGCGACTGCAAGGGGAGCAAAGCATTGATTTCATGAAAATCGGTGATAGCAGGAAAGAACATCTTGTTGTCAGATTTTCGATCCAGGATAAATCGGGCAGGCGCTATATCCTTCGCGAACCGATTGAGGCCCGTGAAACAGGTCAGCTTTATCAACTCTTCTTTCGTGAAAACTATCCCAAAGAAATTTCAGATCATGATCATCAGTTTGTGTTAACCGATGACGATGAAAAAATTGTAGGGGGAATCACTTTCCGGTACATCGAGGATCATAATATCCTTCTCGACGGTATTGTGGTCACCTCATCGCTGCAGGGAAAAGGCATTGCGTCGGGCATGATTGAAAATTTCTTCGCCAGCATGGCCGCCCGGGGCGCAGAGGTCGTAAAAGCCCACTTCCTTTTTGGCAATTATTATCTGAAACATTTCTTTGAGGTGGATAAGAAATGGGGGGCTTTGATCAAAAACTTAAAATAGTTGTAATTTTGCAGGCTGCGCAGAGACAAAAGAGCGCAAAAGAAACTTTGCGGGTTGTACTTTGCGTTTTGCGATAATAATCATACATATCATTTAAAGAATTAATTTATGACTGGAGAAAAAATTACTTTAATAAACGGCAAAATTTCTGTCCCCGACATTCCTGTCATTCCTTTTATCGAAGGCGACGGCACGGGACCTGACATCTGGAACGCCAGTGTACGTGTAATTGATGCCGCAGTTGAAAAAGCCTATCAGGGCAAGCGAAAAATTGCATGGAAAGAGGTGCTTGCGGGTGAAAAAGCTTTTAAACAAACTGGTGAATGGTTGCCACAGGAAACACTAGATATCATCAGGGAATACCTTGTAGCCATCAAAGGACCGCTAACCACACCTGTTGGCGGAGGAATCCGTTCACTCAATGTGGCCTTGCGACAAATTCTTGATCTTTACACCTGTGTGCGGCCAGTGCGTTATTTCCAGGGAGTTCCCTCCCCGGTTAAATGCCCGGAAACCACCGATATGATCATTTTCCGCGAAAATTCTGAAGACATTTACGCGGGCATTGAATGGATGCAGGGAACTCCTGAAGTTGAAAAGGTGATCCATTTCCTGATTCATGAGATGGGGGTAAAAAAAATACGTTTCCCGGAGTCCTCCTCAATTGGAATTAAACCTGTGTCGAAAGAGGGAACTGAAAGATTGGTAAGGGCAGCAATCCTGCATGCTATTGCACACAAAAAACCTTCGGTAACACTGGTCCATAAAGGTAATATCATGAAATTTACCGAAGGTCAATTCAAACAGTGGGGATATGAACTTGCCGAGCGGGAATTTGGTGACAAGGTGTTTACATGGTTGCATTACGATAAAATCAAGGCCAGAGATGGTGAATCTGTTGCCGAAACATTGCAAAAAGAGGCTATCTTACAGGGTAAGATTATTATCAAAGATGTAATTGCAGATGCTTTTCTTCAGCAAATCCTCACTCGCCCCGCTGAATATTCGGTAATTGCCACCCTGAACCTCAATGGTGATTATATCTCAGATGCCTTGGCTGCCATTGTAGGCGGCATTGGTATTGCGCCGGGTGCAAACATCAATTACATTACGGGTCATGCTATTTTCGAAGCTACCCACGGCACTGCTCCTAAATATGCAGGGAAAGACCAGGTGAACCCTGGTTCTGTGATCCTTTCGGGTGTAATGATGCTGGAATATATGGGTTGGATGGAGGCTGCCACCATGATTGTAAAAGGGCTAGAGGGAGCCATCCGGAAGAAACGGGTAACCTACGATTTTGAAAGACAGATGGAAGGGGCAACCAAACTTAAATGTTCCGAATTCGGAACTGAGATCATTGCCAATATGTAATAGGAACAACCATTTAGTTAATAAGGAAGAGGCGACCTAAATGGTCGCCTCTTCAAATATCGTTATTAATAGAATGACGGGCACTCCATCGGACCTCCACCTCTGCGGCTTCCGGAACCGGGAACAAATCCGCCACCGCCACCGCCTCCACCAAAGATTGAAAGCTTGTCAAACTCAAGCACCAGGCTTATCTCATGTGCCCCTCCGGTGCCCTGCAATGCTCCAGATACCTGAAGGTCATAACTGTACATGAACTTGAGGCTCATATCTTCATAAAACGTGTAACGGTAGCCCGCAACCAGCGCAACAGCACTGTTCACCACACCTGTCATCGTCGTTTTATACCAGCCCCCAACGTAAATATTATACTTAAGCAAATTCACCCCAAACTGCAGGGAGTTCAGGTTGGCCTGGCTTTGATAGATCCCCCCGATGTTGAATTTCAGCGGGTCATCACTGCCGCGGCTCATCGCCGAGGATGATGAACCTCCCGGTCCGGTCGACAAAATCAAATCAAACTGTCCAACCCATTTGCGCGGATACTGAGAAGAACCCGACGACAGAAAACTTACATCAGGTTTGAAAAGATGGTCAACCCCAAGGCCGATGTTGCCACTCACATTACCCTGCGGACTGATAAACTGCAACACCCCGCCCACGCCAAAGTCAGGGACTACCCGCTTGTTGGCATCCGGAGGAATAAACGACGATTGATAGATATTCCCGTACTTACCGCTGAGCTGATCGGCAAACACCAGATCACCCCAGTTCACTGTGCGCTGCATAATCCCCGCCTTGATCCCAATCTGACTCACCAAAAAGCTGGTTATCGGAATGCGCACCCCTATGGTCAGCGCTGCCCCGAAATTCTTGATCAAGCCCGCCCCAGGCGTATCCTGGTTGATCATGATGCCGATCCCACCTGAGCCCGGAAGGTTACGATCGCCCAAATCAGCCGAAAAATAGTACGACTTGAACGGATTGGGCAAACTGGGCCATTGATCCCGAAACAGAAATCGTGCCCGCAGTCCCGTATTGATCCCCGTATATGCCGGGTTATAGTATAGCGGCGTACTGAAATACTGGGAATAATTCATGTCCTGACCCATCAGACCATGAACCATCCCCAATATGCCAATCACCATCAATACCTTTATCCTTGTTGTCTTTTCCATTTTTGAAGATATTTACAATTAACGGATTAAAGTCACCGTGCCCATCGTACTATTCGACTTTCCTACACCTATATCCGATCCCTCCCACTGCGAATCATCCCAAAACAGGGCGTTTATCTTCCAGATGTAATTCCCCTGAGGCATTAAGTTACCCTCAAAGATGCCATCCCAGCCTTCGGTTGGAACACCCTTGTCGTCCAATTTATTCGATTCCCACATCAAATGACCCCAACTGTCAAACACCATCACATGATATTGCTTGAGGTTGATCCCGATGGGCTGGAATAACCTGATGCCCAGATTCGTACTCGAAGGTGCAAAGGCATTGGGAACATAGAGCCCTTTGAACAACAGTTTATACTCGAAAAACGTGCTGTCGGAACAATAGTCGTTCTGCGAGACAAGGGTGATGGTATAGTTCCCGTCTTCGGTGAATGTGGCCACCGGATCCTTTTCTGTCGAGAATTTACCATTGCCGAAATCCCAATTGTACATTGTTCCCCCGGTGGTAAGGTTGTTCAGCTTTATCTGTCCCTCCTTGCCATTGTACCCGTTGATAATGGTAAACGCACTGATGGGTGATGGCTGTACATGGACCATCTTTGAGATGGTGTCGTGGCAGCCATTGGCGTCGGTTACCCTTAAACTGATCCTGTAATCCCCGCCTTTCCAGTACTTGTAACTCGGATCCGTAACCGTAAATGTCGCTGAGTCACTGAAGTTCCAAAACCATGACCGCATCGTCTTGGCATCCGTTAAAATCGAAGAATCCATCGCACTAAAGAACTGTCTTTCACAAACTGAATCCGATACAACCATCCCAGCTACAGGCGGTTTATATACCATCACTTCCCGGGTTACATCATACCTGCATCCATCGGCATTTACAACCGAAAGGCTCGGATGATACTTACCCTTCTTGGGATACAGATAGGAAGGATCCGGTTTGCTGCTGATATCACTGCCCGATGCCCAGGGGTCACCGAACTTCCACGAATACGCCTGGATGGCCAGATCGGTGGTGTCGGTGATGATTCTAAACATGGTCGAATCCGGCATACAAACATTGGTACCCGTAAAGTCCACAATAGAGGTCGCCTTGATCAGAACCTCGCTCATAACCGTATCACAGATCGAATCTGTCCCGATAATATGGCATACAATGAGGGTTACATCATAGGTGCCCGTGTCTTTGTAAACATGCTGCACGGCAAGCCCCGGCGCTGAAGTTAAGGTGCTGTCTGTGCCATCGCCAAAATTCATATACCAATAGTTTACCAGACCCACCGGTGAGGATTTGTCTTTAAAACTTACCGGCACACTATCGCACTGTACCGCCCCTACCGTATCAAACAATGCTGCAAGACAGGAAAGATTCAACTGCTTGGTTATCTGTGATTCACATTTATGGATGTTCAACACCTTCATGGTGATGTCATGAACGCCGAACGTCCCGAATAAATGTGTCTGTGTCCCCGACAGTGGCTTAACCGATGGAACCCACGTAAGATTCGGCCCAAACTGCCAGTAGATCGAATCCACATCCACTCCCAGACTGTCAAGGTCATAATGGAAAACAAACGGAACGGTGGTGTCGCAATGTACCGTGTTCACAAAGCTGAAATTGGCCGAAGGAGGCTGGTGGATACCCACATTTAACGAAACGGTGGATGTGCAATTGTTCGAATTGGTGGCTGTAAGCGTCACAATATAAGGACCTGAGCCCGTAAATGCATGCGACGGACCCCACAGGTTCGACGTATTGTTGAGCGCACCACTGGCAGGATCACCAAAATTCCATATAATGTTCGACAACGTATCTCCCATCGCCCTGGCAGGATTGGTCGCATAAAAATGTGTCGTGCCTCCCAAACACGCTGAATCCGCATGAATACCCAGGACAAAGCCCGGATTTACATATACATCCCGGATCACCGTGTCGGTACAACCATTCAAATCCGTTATAATCAACTGTACGCCATTGTACGTCGTATTGGTGCTGGCAAAGGTGTACGCCGGATTCTTTAACGGCGAAGTGTAACCCGCAACAAAGGTCCAGTCCCATTGATTTACCAATGTCCCAACAGCAGTCGACTGGTCGTAGAAGTTCACCTGCCCGGCCGGACAGAATTTACTCAAATAGGTGAACCCTGCCGTGGGTCGTGCATTCACTGAAACCGGCATCGTCACAGAGTCCCTGCAACCATTGAGATTCACGATCTTAAGCTGAACCTGGTAGGTGCCGGGCAAACTATAAACATGTTCCGGATTCTGCAATGTCGAGGTATTGAGGGCAACAGGACAGTTCGGATCCCCAAAATTCCATGTCCACCCGGCAGAACCTGTTCCCGGGAAGGTTGACATATCCGTAAACCTTGTTACCGAACTGTCACAGGCCACCGAAAAACCAAACATGGCCGAGGGCTTCTGGAAAATCTCGATACTCATGGTCGTGTCTTTGACACATTGCATGGAGTTGGTCACCTGAAGGTTAACCCAATAGATACCCTCCTGGTGGTAGATATGCGTGGGGTTTTGATCACCCGAGGTATTGTTAGATCCACTCGATGGATCGCCAAAGCTCCAGCTCCAGGAAACAATGGTGCCCGTACTGGTAGTGGAGGCATCTGTAAAACTGGTAATGCTGTCCTGGCAGGCCACATCCGAGGTGAAGTTGGCGTAAGGTGAGGCGCTGATCACTACAACCGTGGGTACATCCAGACTGTCGCTGCAACCGTTGGCATTGGTTACCACTAACCGCACACTAAATGACCCCGCGGAACTGAACGAATGGGTCGGGTTCTGCACCGAAGAAATATTATTAGCCCCCGAGGCCGGATCACCGAAATTCCAAGCGTAACCGCTTATCACCGGTCCCCCGTTTTGTTGCGACAAGTCGGTAAACTGAACCGGCGTCTTTTCACAACGCAGACTGCCAACACTGCAGTTGGCCAGTGGGCTGAACTCTACATGAACCTGGTTGATAACCTGTGCCGTACACGAATCCGAAGTCTTGATGGTAAGGATCACATTGTAATCGCCTCCCGTGACATATTTGTGCTTTAAATTCTGATTCTGGCCCACTGGTACCGTTTGAGGCGCTGAACCGTCATCAAAATCCCAGGTCCACCTCACAATGTAGCCATGGGGCGTGGAAGATAAATCGTAAAACTGAATGGAATCTTCAGCACAATTGGAAGTTGAATTGCTGAATTCAGCTATCGGCTGAGCAAGCACAAGCACATCGATGGTCGTATCTTTGCGACAGGTATTGGTGGTGGTAACCGTAAGCTTTACATGGTATGCTTTTGCCAGAGCATACAAATGTGAAGTGTTCGGACTGCTTTGCGTAAGGTACGTATTGTCGCCAAAATCCCACTGGTAACTCACAATCGATGCCGCTGGCGTTGACAAACCCGTGAAATTGGTCGCCGTGCCCAAACATACCGTGTCTGCACTGAAATCCGATACCGGAAGGTCGTTCACCGTCACGCTGAAACTCGTTGCACTGGCAGCCGTACAGCCAGAACCCGACGTGTAATTGACCGTCACTGTCTGGGCACCCGCCGTATTCCAAAGAACATCGATCGTATTGGTGGCACTGCCCCCAAGGATCTGCCCGCCTGCTGAAACACTCCATAAATACCCCGACATACCTGCCTGGGTCGTATAAAGCTTTGTGTCCCCGCGGCATACTGTACCAGCACCCGTTATAGCGGGAACCGGCAAGGCACTAACCGTCACATTAAAACATCCACCGGGTAGCGCTGCCTCACAGCCGTTACCATCCTTGTAGGTAACACAAACATGCTGCAACCCGGCTGTGGTCCAGGTAACGGTGATCATGTTGGTCCCTAACCCCGAGGTTATCGCTCCTCCTACAATAGTCCACGTATAATCAGTCTTTGCGGTTTGCGTAGCGTAAATATTGCCCGTGGAATTTAAACATGCCATCGCTGAGCCCGTGATCGTGGGAATGGGCAGGGGCTGAACAACAACCGGGAATAATGTCGCATTGGATGAACATAACGTCACCGGATCAGTATAACTGACCGATACATTCTGAGCTCCTACCATATTCCAGGTTACTGTCACCGTTGCATCGCCCGTATTGCCCCCAGCTGTAACAGTGCCTCCCGCAGATACCGTCCAGATGTAGTTACTCATACCCGGATCGGTTGCGTAAATCATCCCCGTCTGATTCAAACAGGGGGTGGCATTGTTCTGTCCGGGTGCAACCCCAAACGTTGGTACCGGCCTTGGATTAACCGTCACGTTGTATATAACCGCAAGCGAGGTGCAGTTCCCTCCATCCGTATAGGTCACCGTGACAGTCTGCGCACCCGCAACATTCCAAGTCACCGTGATCGAATTGGTCCCTTGTCCAAGCGAGATGATACCCCCGCCCGATACCGTCCACACATAATTCGTCTTGGATGATTCCGTAGTGTATACATTGGCTGTGGAATTAACACAAACCTGTACCGGACCTGATATAACAGGAACAGGTAACGCCTGCACATTCACGTTATAAACCACCGCAGGCGATGCAGTACATCCATCCGCTGCAGTATAGATGATACTGATCCAATGTGGTCCAGGGGTCGACCACCTGGCCGAAACCAGATAGGGATCTGTCCCATAGATGATCGTACCACCACCATCCACAGTCCAGATATAATCGCTCATGCCTGATTCGGTCGAATATCCATATAGCTGACCCAGACACGGTGTGGCTTCTCCCATGATCTGAGGCACCGGTAAAGAGTGAACAAAGACATTTAAAATCGTTGGTACCGCCGCCGTACAATGTGGAAAATCAGTGTAGGAAACACTCACCGTTTGTGGCCCCGCAACACTCCAGTTAACCGTCACCGTATGATCGGTGCTACCGCCGCCACCCACAATCGATCCTCCTCCTGATACAGCCCATAAATAACCGGTTTTCCCTGTCTCAGTGGTATAAACCTCTGTCGATCCCTGACATACCGAAACAGAACCCGTGAGCAGTGGTACCGGTAATGGATTTACTATAACCGGATACACCGTGGGGTTAACTGCCACACAATTGAAAAAGGTCGTATAGTTTACCGTAATCTCCCATGGCCCGGGCGTAGTCCATAACACCGTGATGGTATTGGTGCCAACACCTCCCGTAATAGAACCTCCGCCTGAAATTGTCCAGATATAATTGGTATTGCCACTCTCGGTTGTATAGGTCACCCCCGCATCTCCCACACATACCGAATTCTGCCCTGTAATGGTTGGCGTGGGCGGTGGTAAAACGGTAACCGGGAAAATTGTTGGCTGGCTCGCAGCACAACCGGCAGGTCCGGTAAAATTGATGCTTACCGACTGAAAACCTTGTGCCGGCCAATGAACCGTTATAAAATTGGTATTCGTTTGTCCGCCTAAATCTACTACCCCGCCTGGTGAAACCACCCAAATATAGTTGGTCATCCCGGCCTGGGTGATAAAGGTTCCCTGATCGTTTATACACAAAACTGATGGACCTGATATGATCTGAGGAACAGGAGGAAGAATAACATCCACCGTCAGCGTACTGGCCATGGCAGCCTCACATCCATGCTGATCCGTGTAATTTACCGAAACCGTATGCAGCCCCAGGGAGGTCCAGGTGATGCCAATGGTATTGTCGTTGGGCCCACCTCCCGAGGTGATCGTGGCTCCCGTAAATGCATTCCAGATGTAATTCGTCATCCCGCTCTCGGTGGTATATACATAAAGGTTCGGCACATTGACACAAACAGGCGTCTGCCCTGTGATAACAGGCACCGGCAAAGGATAAACCGTGATCGTAAAGGTCATGTCCGGCCCTGTGCAGGGGATCCCCCCACCCGTAAACGTGGGCGTTACCGTAATGGTGGCCACTACAGGCAGTGTCCCGGTGTTGGTGGCCGTAAATAAGATATTGCCCGTACCTGCCGCCCCAAGACCAATGACGGTGGTGCTGTTGGCCCATGTATAGGTCGTCGTTCCTCCCGTATTGTTAGTGGCAAAGACCACCGTGGCCACATCGTTGTGACATCTTACCTGACCAAGGGGTTGGATCACCTGAGCCGATGGGTTAACCGTGATGGTAAAGCTTTTAGAGGGCCCCATGCAGCTTACCCCCCCATTGGTAAAGATCGGAATGACCGTGATGGTCCCTACGATGGGCGCCATGGCGGCATTGGTGGCCATAAAGGATATATCTCCTGTACCACTGGATGCCAGACCAATGCCGGTAAGGCTGTTGGTCCATGCATAGGTCGTTGTCCCCCCCGTATTGCCAGTGGCAAAGACCACCGTGGTGACATCGCCAGGACATTTTATCTGGTCGATAGGTTGGATAATCTCTCCCGATGGATTGACTGTGATGGTAAAGCTTTTAGCCGCTCCCGCGCAGGATGTCCCGCCACTGGCAAACGTTGGCGTTACCGTAATGGTCGCCACCACAGGTGCAGTGGTCGTATTGAGAGCCGTAAATGGTCCTATATTGCCTGTCCCACCCACTGCAAGGCCAATGCTTGGGGCGCTGTTGGTCCATGAATAAGTCGTTGTACCACCTGTAATGTTTGTGGCAAAGATCACCGTAGCGGCATCGCCATTACATTTTACCTGGTCAGGGGGTTGGTTAACCTCTGCTGATGGATTGACCGTGATGGTAAAGCTTTTAGGGGGTCCTGCGCAGCTTGTCCCCCCATTAGTAAACGTTGGCGTTACCGTAATGGTCGCAATTACAGGAGAAGTAGTCGTATTGAGAGCCGTAAATGGTCCAATATCACCGCTGCCTGCAGATGCAAGTCCAATGCTGATGGTGCTGTTGGTCCACGCATAGGTCGTTGTTCCTCCCGTATTGATCGTGGCAAAGATTACCGAGGTGGCATCATTATGACATTTTACCTGGTCTAAGGGTTGGATAACCTCTCCCGCCGGATTGACCGTGATCGTAAAGGTCCTTGAGGAACCAATGCAGCTTGTCCCCCCACTGGTAAACGTTGGCGTTACCGCGATGGTGGCTACCACCGGTGAGGTGGTCGTATTGAGTGCCGTAAAAGGTCCTATATCCCCTGTACCACCGGACACCAAACCGATGCTGGTGTTGCTGTTGGTCCACGAATAAGTCGTTGCACCACCTGTATTGCTGGTGGCAAAGACCACTGTAGTGGCATCATTATGACATTTAACCTGGTCCGGGGGTTGAATAACCTCTCCCGATGGATTGACCGTGATGGTAAAGGTCATGGCAGCTCCCGCGCAGGATGTCCCGCCCAAAGTAAACGTTGGCGTTACCGTGATGGTCGCTACTACTGGTGCAGTGGTCGTATTAATGGCCGCAAAGGGTCCTATATTGCCGCTGCCATTTGATGCAAGGCCGATGCTTGTGGT
>CAIYES010000308.1 GCA_903925275.1 uncultured Bacteroidales bacterium | reverse complement strand
GAATGTTACAATAAACCTGACGGTTGATGATAATATCAATATCGGGGCGATTTTATATGTAGAAACTACTGCTGATGGAACAAACAGAACCGTAACGTTTGGAACCGGTTTAAAGTGTTCGGCACTTACAAACTCATCCACTAAAACGTTTGTGACGGCATTTGTGTGGTGTGGTGGGTATTTTAAAGCGTACGGACAAAAACAAACAGATTAACAGTTCACGAATTTTAACTGAATCATAAATTTTAAATTACTAATAATCAAGAAAATGAAAAAAGTACAAGCACTGGTTACACTCGCACTGATAACCGTATTATCAATTATCACCCATAATATTTATGGATTTTCGGTACTGGCTATTTTTGGAGTACTGCTGTTTTTTGGACTCATGAAAAAACCTGCCGGAGCAGCTTTTGAAGGAGGCATTGATGTTGAATTATGGCACAACTGGATTAAAGAGAAGTTTTGGGCTGATAACTCATTCTTAAATTATGCCAGGAATGCAGATGAATATGTTATAGCCGGTAAAGTGGTACATATACCGCAAGCTGGAGATGCAAGCGATGTGGAAGTAAACAGGACACAACTGCCAGCAGCTGTTGTTCATAGAACCGATACAGATATTTTGTATGCACTGGATGAGTTTACAAGCAATCCAAGACTATTAACCGATGCTGATACAATCCTAAGTTATAACAAAATGGATAGTTGTTTAGGACAGGACAGGCGCAAATTATCTGACCTCGTAGCCAGAGAAATGGCATATCGCTGGGCTCCCACTGCATCAATGGACTATATTATCAATACCACAGGAGGCAATATAGCAGCACATTTACCATCAGCAACAGGTAACAGAAAGTTACTTGAGTTAAAAAACATTGATGAGGCTGTAGCCAGGCTAAACGATATAGATGCACCGTTGGAGGGCAGATATGCGCTTATTAGTTCCAGGATGCATGCTCAATTAGTTGGTTTGTTTGCCGCAACTCAATATAAGGATTTTTCAGCTTACCTTGACCCAAAATTGGGTATTGTGGGTATGTATAATACAATCAGATTCGTTATGAGGTCGAAGGTACTGACCTATATGGATGATGCAATACCGGTAGTAAAGGCAACCGATGCAGCAGCAGTAGCAGCTACCGATTGTGATGGAATACTTATCTGGCAGATGGATGCTGTTGAAAGAGCCATTGGTGATATGAAGATTTTCGAAAAACTGAAAGATCCTCAATATTTCGGCGATATCTACTCCTTGCTAATCAGGGCAGGTGGAAGAAAGGTCGATAAGGATGGTGATGGTGTTATTGCAATCGTTCAGGATGTAGCCTAAAATACCATTATGGAAGGCACTTTAATACAACGACTTATTTTTTGGATACTGACAGCCCTGGTAGCAGGGCTGTTTGTGGTTGTTTGGTTTGCCTTTACGGAATGGAAAAAGAGCATCACGGAAGGAATGGCAAGCATCGGTAGTAAGATTGATAAATTGATTGATTCGATTCAGAACCTGACCAAGGACAATGCCATTCTGAAGGATTCTGTTAAGAATGTTAATGATTGCACAAAGGTGCATGAAAACAGGATTAACAAGCTTGCTGAACGAGTCAGGGAACTTGAATTAAAAGACAAGGAATAATATGAAATACCTGGTTGAAAAAATATCGAGCGGTAGGTTCATTTTTACCATAGTTACAGCCTTTGTGTTTGCTTATTGTGCCATTCATGGAACGATAGGAACAGACAAGGTGATGGAAGTTGTGTTACTTGTTATATATGCGTATTTCAACCGACAGGATCGTAATAAAGTATAATTTTTTTATGGGTAGGATTTTTTGTTTCATTTTAGTTGTTGTTTTGATGGTTACGGCCGGTTGCACTACGCAGGAGAAGTGCAACCGGTTATTCCCTTGTCCGCAGGTTAACAGCAGCTTTGATTCAAGTTCTCACTCAGTCCAAGACACAACGATTAAGGGAGGCAAGGTAGGTGTATCATATACACAACAGGAACTTGATTCCGCTCTCAAGAATGCTAAGTTAGTGCCTACCGGAAACATTATAAACGGTGTTCCTGAAATGCGAAAGGCAATCATCATTAAAGATGCTTCCGGTAATACCGAAATGCAAATCTGGAAGGATGATTTTAATAGGTTAAGCTTTAGTTGTGAAGCAAAAGACAGGTTGTTAAAAATGTATAAAGATGCTTTTATTAAGGCATCTACAACTGTAAAAACCGTTACTGTTACCACAAATAAAATTCCCTGGTATTGCTGGTGTATTATCGGTGCCATGGGAGCAATCATAATTTTACTAATCGTTAAAAAATTTATATAATGAAACTCGAACTCGAAGATTTAAAGGTAATTGCAAAAAGAGTGTTTGAAACACACAATGTTGACGAATGCTTTGTTACAACCGATGGCATGCCATTTTTGAAAAAGGTAAGTGCCGACAATCATTGCTGCAATAAACCTATAAAGGTTGAGGTTTTCTCCAGGAAAGAAGTCTGTGGGAAAAAAGAAGACAGAAGTCAGAAGCCAGAAGTCATCACCACCTCAGATGAAGCAATTGGATATCTGAAAAAAACTGAGATCGACAAAATGGATTATCCTGCAATGAAAGCTTTAGTTGATTTGCTTCAATTAAAACCAGTCAACAACAAAAAAGACAGCCTGATAGCTATTTTGACTGATACAAGAAAGTTGTTGCTGGAAAATGAGGTTGAAAAGGAAGATCAGAAGGAAGAAGGGACAAGTGGGACTCAGGGGACTGAAGAAAAGAATACAGAAGTTCAGAATACAGAAGCCGGTACTGAAGAAAAGAATACAGAAGCAGCTACTGAAGAAAAATAATTGATAACCTGTTGAGACGGCAGGTTGTCGGACTCACGCAATATAAATTAGAATGTCACTTCCAAAAATTACAATTATCATAAGCGGAGGCAACCTTGGTGGGTTGCTGGCTACCGGCGACAATATAGTTGGTGCTGCATTGGCATGTGAAGCATTAGCTCCTTCAGGAATGACCCTGGGCGAAGCCAAGCGATACAAGAGCCTTACAGCTATTGTAGCAGACGGACTGGATGCTGCATATAACGCAACCGCATACAGGCAAATGAAGGAAATTTACGACATACGAGGCAATGCTGAAGTATGGATTATGCCGGTTCCTAACACGGTTGTAATGGAGGATATATGCGATAAGGCTAATTTAGTTCCTTATTTGCTTAATCTGATTAAACAAAGCAATTATGCCGTTAAGGTAGTTGGCATTTGCAGGGTTCCTGATGTAGGTTATGCCGCTACCTATGTAGCCGGGCTTGATGACGATGTTAAAGCTGCTGCTATTAAAGCACAGTCTTTATGTAAGGATTTGGAAGCTTTAGGCATTCCGGTTGTTGTACTTATTGAAGGAAGAGATTACCAGGGTGATCCTGATGATCTGCTCGACCTTAAAACCTGCGATTACAACTATGTAGGTATTCCAATTTGTGGCACAAGCGATACTGACAAATCAGCCTCAATCGGGCTTATTTTAGGCAAGTGTGCTGAGGATCCTGTACAACGATCACCGGGCAGGGTTAAAAGCGGAGCTCTTCCTATTGGTGCAGCATATACCAGCGATGGGGAGGTAATCAACGAGGATGATATTGAAAGCATTCATGACAAAGGTTATATAACCATCCGCAATTTCAGGGGACGATCGGGCTTTTATTTTTCTGCCGGACCATTAGCTGCTGCTGATACTGACGACTTTAACTCTATTATGAGGAGAAGGGTAATCAATAAGGCTGTTCGCATTGCTTATGATACCTACACCAACGAGATTAACGACGAGATCAGGAAGGTTGCCGGTAAGATTGATCCTGCTGTTGCAAAAGCATTTCAGGGCGTACTGCAAACACAAATCGACGGTTTAATGACCTCTGAGGGTAATATTACCAGGGCTGAAATTTTTGTTGAACCGGAACCATCCGGAAACAATAAAATTGAGATTACGCTTACACTTGGCGTGATTGATATTGCTGAAGATATTCAAGTGACAATTGGATTTGCTAATCTTTAAAACACAATAAAACGATGTTCAGATCAAGAGATTATTCCTGGAGCGATTTAATATTGCTTATTGGAACCACACCTATAACCGGACTCAGGGGCATTGAATATGAAGAAGGTCAGGAACTGGAATATTTAAGAGGTGCCGGAAACGAGCCTCTTGACATTATGGCTGGCAATAAGGAGTATCCCGGAACATTATCATTACTTGAGAGTGCCATTACTGCACTTGAGCAGGCTTCTCCTACAAAATCAATACTTGGGCAGCCGTATACAATTTCGGTTAGTTATTTAAAAATGGGGATGATCCATACCGACATTATTGGCCCGTTGATGTTTTCAAAAGTGCCCAAAGGGATGAAGCAAGGTGACAAGTTCGCTCAGCATGATCTCCCATTTCTCTCATTAGGAGTTAAAAAAGGAGCCTAATAGTTTACGAAGTACGATTTACGATTTTTTAATCAAAAATAAATTTTATTATGAGTATCCAGGACAACAAACCAAATGAGCAACCAGTCAGACCGGTTGCTGAATTCAGTAACAGCATGTTCAGACCGTCGATAGGCAGTCAGAACACAAAATCAGAGTTTCAGATTGACAAGTACAAAAATAAAAGTGCGGGATAATTCAGTTGGTTAGAATGCCAGACTCATAACCTGGGGGTCGTGGGTTCGAGTCCCACTCCCGCTACAAAACCTTTTTAGTAAACAGAACCCCGGCACGGTACTTTTAGTCCGGGTCGGGGTTTGAAATTTAAGATTAATTAAGATGGAAACAAAAAACATTACAATTTCGGGACAGGCAACCCCAGAACAAATAGCCGAATGGAAGAAAACAGCCCCGTTTGGTTCGGTTTACGAATTAACCGTTGAAGTGCCAGATAAGGAAACAAAAAAATGTTATCTGAAGCATGCTGATAGAAAGATATTGGGTTGTGCCTCAGTTGAAGGAGGGTTAGATCCTATCAAATTCAACGAGATAATTATCAATAATTGCTGGTTAGGTGGTGATGAGGAGATCAGGACTAATGATGAATATTTTCTGGCATGTGGAAAGCAACTTGATGTTGTGCTTAAAACAGGGAGTGCAGTCATAAAAAAGCTATAGAGGAGGCTAATAAGTTAGTCTCCAACGATTACATATTATGGGGCGATTTCCTTTTAGAATATCATGGGTTTAAACCACAAGAAATGTCGGATATGGAATGGGCAATTAAATTAGTTAT
>CAIYES010000307.1 GCA_903925275.1 uncultured Bacteroidales bacterium | reverse complement strand
ATTGTCCGAGCAACATAAAACCACTATTTGTAGGAAGGACCGATACCCCGAAGTCACCATCACTTCCTCCATAACATTGCTGCCACAGAATGGATAATGGTTGTGATTGGCCTGAAAGGAAAGTAATTAAGGACAAAATCAAGCTGTAAAACCATTTTCGCGATTTCAGCATAGGTCGTGTATTATTTACAGGAAATAGCATTTCATTAAATTTTTCGACAAGTTAAAGAACTCCCCATGAGTTTTCGCATGGGGAGTTCAAATTATATCAATAAACATCAATGGACTACCGATATCTTACCGGATTTTGAGTATTTATCGTTCATTAAAGTGTAAATATACAATCCGGCCGGTACATCTCTTGTGTCCCAGGTGATTTGCCCCTTGACACTGGTTACCGGGAGAATTTTAATTACCTGGTTTTTCATATCCGTAATCTTTATAGAGGAATTATCTACCCCTGCAAACAAGGTATAGTTAAATACAGTCCAACTTCCAGCAGGATTTGGTGCTACAGTAATTTTGGGTTCATAAACCGAATTGAGGTTTTTGGCCGCATTAAATGGAGTTGATTTTATGAGTAAATCCGGACTGGGTGGACAGTTGATATTGAAAACTCCATAAGCAAATTCCAGGATATTCCTTGCCTGGTCCCCCGCCATCCCTTTACTGTTCGAAGCAGTATAATTTAAAAAAGCAAGTTGAGTAGAATCAAGCTGGTAAATATTAGTATTGGTATTTATTAATCCTGCTTGAAACGTCTTAAAATCCTTGTAATAATTGTATTCTACCATTGCAGAAGAATCCAATGAGTAGGTCTGTGGAAGAAGGTCTAATAATGCAAGTGCAGAGGTTGTATTCTTTTCAGCAAACCAGGAATCTATTATCTGATAATCAGCAGATAACGTATGTTGATTATCCAACCAATTTCTCAAATTCGACAGATCCTGTATAGTGTCTAATAATATGTCATGTGTCAGAGCATATGCTGCATTCATACTTTTTGCATAGTAGTATGATAAACCTGATTGAAGTGTAGTTTTATACGTTGAATCACTTGCAATCGCTTTTAGCAACTCAATCATATAATCGGGTAATGGATTGGTTTTATTCTTAAGATAATTCAACAGACTGTCATTTCTTAATTCTTCAGGGTTTGCTGCAAGTATTTCAAAAAGTATAGGATCAGGAAGAACATCATTTTTATTTGCGGCGGCAACCAGGATTTCCCGGGAAAGATGAGGAGAACGGCCAAGCAATTCGTCCCTTAATTGCATTGTTTGATCGGGAGTGCTGGTACTGATATCTGATTCGAGAGTGCTTGTATTTCCTCCATCTTTGAGGGATTCATAAATTGCTTTGATATTACTATAAGCAGTCAGATTTTCTGCATATTCCGTTTGCAACGAGGATACTTGTTCTGCAGACAACTTCTCAATTCCTATTCCATTACCTCCAAAATTATCTAGACAGGGATTTTGATTAGGAGTTCCCTCAGTTATTACATTATAAACACTTTCTGGATGTTGAAGAGGATCCCCGTTATAGTATTTGTATGTGATAATCCACCATGCCTGATTGTTAAAATCGCTGTACGGGTTATTTGCATTTTTCGAAAATTTATTCCCTGCAGGTTTACTATATGACCCTTGGTAATGCGCAACACCAGGTCCAAATGTATAAAGATCATAATTATTATTGCTATTTTCATTGCATATGTAATACAAACCTGTAGTTCCGGTGGAGTTTGCATTGTATTCTTCAGCCTGATTACCGACAGTAATTCCCTGGAGTGAATTATTGTAAATTTGGTTAAAAGTTACATCATTGGGGTCATTTTGGCCGATTACACGAATCCCTAAATATTTATCTCCCGGATTAGAACTGCCTGAATGAGTAAATGAATTTTGCTCAATAGTATATCCTGTACAATTATTTAATTCGATTCCAATACCAGTGAAGTTTGGACAAATTGTATT
>CAIYES010000306.1 GCA_903925275.1 uncultured Bacteroidales bacterium | reverse complement strand
TTCCCATAATTTTTTGAATTCCGGAATTTTAAGTAAGCCTTTATTTTGGGGTCTTTTTTCATGGCATCGTCGATCTGTTTTCCTTTTAAGGCGGCATCCGATTCGAGGAATAAGCGGTATTCGTTCGTGGATAATGTGGCGTAATATCTTTTTAGTTGGCGGCTGTTGCTTAGCCTGATGTATTCAACATTTTTAATGTGTTCCGGCGAACCTTTATAATGGAGTGATTCCATATCCTTTTTTCGTTGAACAAATACAATTGACTCCACACTTTTCTTCAATTCAAAATATCTAGCCAGATCGGTGCTTTTGGCAATCATGTTAAACCTGCCGAAATCGCCGGATTGTGTAAATTTAAAATAATCTTTTTGGTATAGGCGTTTAGACCGCCCATAATTTATGTAATGCTACCTTTGTAGCATGGATGAACGAAATTAATTTAAAGGTGTGAACTCAATTAAGTTCTACAAAGAATTTTCAACAGATGAAGACTGTTTCCGCTACTTGGCTGATATCAAGTGGGACGGAGCGTTCTTTATTTGCAGAAAATGTGGTCACTCAAAATATTACAAAGGAGTAAAGCCATTTTCACGTAGATGTATGAAATGCAAATACGATGAAAGCCCAACCTCTGGTACTATGTTCGATAAATGCAAATTTCCACTTCTATTGGCTTTTCACATTGCCTTTAAGATAAGCACAAAGAAGAAAGGAATGTCTTCACTTGAGTTATCTCAGGAATTTGAATTGCGACAAAAGACCTGTTGGGAGTTTAAATGGAAAATACAACAGGCCATGCAAAGTAGTAAAAAGCATCCAATTAACGGGTTAGTCCATGTTGATGAATTTTATATTGGTGGAGAGGAAGAAGATAAACGGGGTCGGAGCAAAGGAGACAAAAAGCTAGTCGTTATCGCCCTTGAAATAGTAGATGGCGGTGTCGGACGCGCTTATGCTCAATGTATCGATAATTCGTCATCGGCTTCCTTCAAACCTTTTTTTGAAATGTATATCAGTAAAGATGCGAAAGTCATTACCGATAAGTGGAGAGGATACATTCCGATAAAAAAGATATATCCAAACCTGGAACAAATCAAATCCGAAAACGGAAAAAGTTTTCAGGATATTCATATCCATATTATGAATTTAAAAGGCTGGCTAAGAGGGATTCATCACCATTGCAGCAAGAACCGCCTTCAGGGATACCTTGACGAGTACCATTTCAGGTACAACCGGCGATCAAATATGGACACGATATTCGATTCACTCATAAGAAAGATGGTTTTTAATAACCCTATTCGTTTACAATCTGTTAGTTAACATGGGCGGCCTATGCGCCTATACCAATTAAAATATTTATAAAACTTCTCAATTTTCTATCCGCTGCTATTCAGATAATCAAATCCGGATCAACGACGCCTCTTTGATCCACCCCTTATTCCCATCAGGAAGACTTACATAAACCCAATCACCTAGCTTATCGGTAAGTCGTACAGTCACTCCTTCGTGAACAATAAACAACTCGGTTCCGGTTTCACTCGGTGAGGCTTTTACCCTGACACTGCGGTCAGTGACTACTGCGGTATTGTGATTGATTAATTCAGACTGAAGACTTGCCCCTATGGTAAATGTGACGGCTGAAATACACACAGCGGCAATAGAGATCCAGAAAGCAAGACGTTTAATCCGGTATTCCCGCGACAAAAGGAACAAACCAAATAAGGAGAGGAATACAAAAAAGGTGATAATACTGAGAGTTCCCCAGGAGTTTATCGACATCGATGAGATGAATTCTTTCCACCAGCGTAAAAATCCAGGCTCAGGTAAAGGAACAATATTGTCAACTACCTGTGTGCGGGCAAGATCCAGATTATATTGAATGTCATCATCATTGGGAGCAAGTTTTTTTGCCCTCTCATAATTCAATATGGCATAGGTGGCGTTCCCCGATTTGTAGAACGCATTTGCAAGATTGTAATAAACCTCTGCCGACTCAAATCCCTGTGCTACAATGTATTGGTATTTTCGGATGCAATCCGCATATTTTGACGCTGTATAAAGCTGGTTTGCAGCATTAAGCGAATCCGTTAAGGCAACCGATTGGCTATATGAAAACTGAGTAGCAGCCATCATCAGAATCAGAAAACTATATTTTATGGTTAAATTTTTCATGATTGAAATTCTATTTCTAATGTATTTCTTTCTCCATCAGGCTCATCACGTCACAGGCCTCATCATAGACCTCCTGCATTCTGGCGTTGCTTTCAGCAGGAGCAAACCTGGCAAAATCGCATGTATCCAAAATCTGAATAAACCGCGCCACAACATTTTC
>CAIYES010000305.1 GCA_903925275.1 uncultured Bacteroidales bacterium | reverse complement strand
TCATTTGGATTCAGCTCAGACCAGCCTCCTGAGAAGGGGATTCCATCGAGAATAATCAACGGTTTGTTGGAGGCGGTTATTGAATTGGCTCCGCGGATGGTGGTGGCGGAGGCCGAACCTTCCGCATTGGATCCGGTAATGGCAATATTTAAACCGGCCACAGTACCCTGAAGGTTCTGTATGATATTAGGTTGCGGGTGTTCCTGCAGTGCCTTGGTATTGAACGAAGCCACTG
Organism: uncultured Bacteroidales bacterium; assembly: GCA_903925275.1. Taxonomy (GTDB): domain Bacteria; phylum Bacteroidota; class Bacteroidia; order Bacteroidales; family FEN-979; genus CAIVAT01. Next base: position 1,729 of record CAIYES010000305.1, on the reverse strand, counting down.
ACCCGGTCAGGTCGGATTTCTTCTGGGTACCATATCCGACGGCGACCACTTCTTCTATACCGATAGTCTCTTCATCCAGCACAACATTGACCACCTTCTGGGTCCCTAATTTGACCTCCTGTGTCTTCATCCCTACGAAGGAAAATACCAGGGTTGCATTATCCGGGATATTGGAAAGGGAGAAATTTCCATCCGAATCCGTGATGATACCGGTGGTGGTTCCTTTTACCACAACCGAGGCACCCGGAATAGAGAGTCCCTTGATGTCCTTCACTTTTCCGGTAATCGTCTTCTTCTGCTGCTGGGCCACGGAAGGATCGCCGGTTGACGAACCCACAGCATCATTCTCTTTAGATTTTTTCAGGATCACGGCTTTGTGAATGATCTCGTATTCGAGCCCCGTTCCTTTGAGACACAAGTTGAGGACGGTTTCCAGACTAGCCTTTTCCAGCTCAATCTCGCTTACTATGACTCCGTTCAAATCTTCCGGACTGAAAAAGAATGTAAACTCAGTCTGTTTCTGGATCTCCTTTATGACATCGTTCAAGGCAATTTCACGCACAGACAGCTTGATATTAGCCGTTTGCGAGTAAATATTGGCCGAAACCTGCATAAATCCTGCCAGTAGAATAAAGGTTGCTAGTTTCATTACGCGAATGATTTTTAAAATGCTTTTCCTAAAAGGATCGGCATTTAAATGCTTTTTCTTCATAATTTTACATCTAAGTTTAGTTAATAATATTTCTGTTCGACCAGAAATGTTTTAGACAGGAGATGTTCTCAGCATCTCCTGTATTTTTTCATACCCCTGAAAACAGGATTTCCTTTCCTTGCACCGATACCTTCACCTTTCCCGTTCTGCCAATAATATCCAGGATTGGACCGATGCTTTCATATTTATTTAAACCACCCTCAAAACGGATCGTTTTTAATTTTTCATCTTCAAATTTATAGCTAAAATCATACCATCTGGCAAGGGTTTTCATAATATCATCAAGGGTCTGATTGGTAAAAGTATACCTTCCTTTGGTCCACTGCACCATCTGCAATGCATCGACCTCCTGAATGACAATCCCTGGTCCGGTGGGATCATAAACCGCTTGCTGGTTAGGCTCCAGATAATTGATGCTGGCCAACTGATCCCCGGTGCTGATCTTGACTTTCCCTTCCACCAAAGTGGTGAATGACTGGCTGTCGTTTGGATACGATTTAATGTTGAAGGCGGTACCAAGTACCTCGACTTTCATCCCGCGAATCGAAACGATAAACGGTTTGGACTTATCTTTGGCCCCTTCGAAGAAGGCTTCCCCTTCCAGTGTCACCTCACGGCTGTTTCCCGAAAACCTTACAGGAAAGACCAGCTTGCTCATTGAATTAAGATAAACCCTCGATCCGTCAGAAAGTACCAGGTTGTAATCTCCTCCGCATGGGACAATCAGGGTATTTGATGGGGTTTCTTTTTGGACGGCTGAAGGCTGTCCTGTGTAATTTAACTCAGTGTGATTATTGTTGATGACGGTTCCGTCTTTCTCAACAATTTTCTTACTAAGTTCATGGGTAAGATCCACATTCTCCCCATTACCCAGCACCAGGACGGCACTCTTGTTTCCAGTCGAAATTGCGGCAATCGGGTGGGTCACTCCTATGCGCTCTTTGTTCAGATAACGATAAGAGGATATTACGATCATCGCAGGTAAAAGTATGGCGGCGGCATAAAGAAAAAAGATCC
>CAIYES010000304.1 GCA_903925275.1 uncultured Bacteroidales bacterium | reverse complement strand
GGGTAAACGGGTAAACGGGTGAGCGGGTGAGCGGGTGAACGGGTGAGCAGAAAAATCCCGTTTACCCGTTTACCTGTTTACCCGTTTACCATTTTTTTAAATATCTTTGCACCCTGAGACACCATTATGGAACAAACAGTTGAAAAAGAAAAACGGGTTCGTGTAGGTATTACCCATGGCGATGTAAATGGAATAGGTTACGAGATCATTATTAAAACCCTTCAGGATCAGCGGCTGATGGAGTTGTATACCATCGTGGTATATGGTTCTTCCAAAGTGGCATCCTATCACCGGAAAATGCTGAACATTATTGATTTCAATTTCAACCTGGTGAAAAAGGCCGATCAGGCCCATCCGCGCAGGCCGAATATCGTCAACATTCATGATGAAGAAATAAAAATCGACCTCGGAAAATCCACCTCCATTGCGGGTGAATTATCGTTCCTTTCGCTGGAAGCTGCAACCGAAGATCTGTTGAAAAACAACATCGATGTGGTCGTTACGGCACCAATTAATAAAAAGAATATCCAGTCGCCCGGGTTTACATTTCCCGGACATACCGAATACCTGGCCAGGAAGTTCAGCACTGATAATTACCTCATGCTCATGATCAACAGTGTGCTGCGCATCGGGGTAGTGACGGGCCACATTCCACTTTGCAAAGTAAAAGAAACACTCATGGAGGAGATGATCCTGGGAAAGATCCAGGTATTAAACCATTCGCTGATGCGTGATTTCGGCATTGTGAAGCCACGCATCGCCATCCTGGCGCTGAATCCACATGCAGGAGATGACGGATTGCTCGGGACTGAGGAAAAAACGATCATCCAGCCTGCCATTGATAAAGCATACAGCCAGAACATTCTTGCTTACGGACCCTATCCGGCTGATGGCTTTTTCGGGGCGGCAAGTTTTAAGAGTTTCGATGGGATCCTGGCTATGTATCACGACCAGGGCATGGTTCCGTTTAAACTGATGTCGTTCGATGAAGGGGTTAATTTCACGGCCGGGTTGCCCTATGTGCGCACATCCCCGGCACACGGTACAGCTTATGACCTGGCAGGGAAAAACGAAGCTTCTCCCGAAGCCTTCCGCAATGCCCTGTATTTAGCCGGCGATATTTTCATGCACCGCCAGGAATATGATGAACTTCATGCCAATCAGTTACGCCCCGCGGGAAATCAACCCGATAACAACCGTTCATGATAGTACCGGCCTACACGGTCTCAAAAATTGCCTCGATTTGTCATGGTGAGATCCATTCCATCAATGATGATGATGGGATTATACAAGATCTGCTCATCGACAGCCGCAGCCTGATCCACCCCGCACATTGCCTCTTTGTTGCATTGGTCTCCGAACGGAACGACGGCCATAATTTCGTTGAGGAGCTTTATGAGAAAGGGGTCCGATATTTTCTGGTATCCAGGCTCCCTGCTGAACAAATGCATCTAACCCCACCCCTTCACGTCTCCACTCCCGGAGAGGAGCCGGAGGCGAGGGACGCCGGCAAATTCAACGAAGCCAGCTTCATCCTGGTCGAGAACACCCTGGCAGCTCTCCAGGCATTGGGCACCTTTCATCGCAACCAATTCAACATTCCCGTGATCGGGGTTACCGGCAGCAACGGCAAGACGATTGTAAAGGAGTGGTTGTTCCAGATGCTTAACCGGGACTATAAGATCATCCGCAGTCCGAAGAGTTATAATTCCCAGATCGGCGTTCCGCTATCGGTTTGGAAAATGTCTGCAAATCACGATCTCGCTGTTTTTGAAGCCGGCATTTCCAAGCCCGGTGAAATGGAACATCTTGAGCCAATCATCCAGCCGACCATCGGGATTTTTACCAACATCGGCCATGCACATGATGAATATTTTGACGACCAACGTCAGAAGGTGGAGGAAAAGCTCAAACTTTTCGTACACGCAACGACGTTGGTTTACTGTGCCGATTACACCCTGATCACCTCATGCCTTCAGGGAAATTCAGCCTATAAAAACCTGAAGACCTTTACCTGGAGCAGGACACAAAAAGCAGATCTGCAGATTACCTCTGTAGAAAAAGAGAATGGAAAAACCCGGATCAACGCCATTTTCAAAGCTGAAAATATCACGTTAACCATCCCGTTTCCCGATGAGGCCTCTATCGAAAACGCCATACACTGTACGGCAGCACTTCTCCTTCTCAATTACCCGGTTTCAACCATCAATTCTCAGCTGTCAATTCTTCAGCCGATTGCCATGCGACTCGAGCTGAAAGAGGCTGTCAACCATTGTTCCCTGATCAACGACAGCTACAATTCAGATATCAATTCACTCGGTATCGCCCTTGATTTCCTGGGCCAGCAGAATCAGCAACAGCAAAAAACAATCATTCTTTCGGACATGCTGCAAACAGGGCGTGACAAAGATGAGTTGTACCGGGAAATCGCATCGATGCTGGTATCACGGAGTATCGGCCGCATCATCGGAATTGGTCGTGACATGGTGAAGCACGCGAATAAATTTCCGATGCAGAAAACATTTTACCTGACCACGGATGAATTTCTGCAGCATTTTCCGATCTCATCGTTTCAGCATGAGACCATCCTGCTGAAAGGAGCCCGGTTGTTCGAATTTGAGAAGATAAGCCAGGTTTTGCAGCAGAAAGCACATGAAACCGTTATGGAGATCAACCTTGATGCCCTGATTCATAACCTGAACCATTACCGGTCGTTGCTCAGGCGGGGAACGAAAACCATGGCCATGGTGAAGGCTTTTTCATACGGCAGCGGGAGTTATGAAATTGCCAATGTTTTGCAGTTTCACCGGGTCGATTACCTGGCCGTGGCCTATGCCGATGAAGGTGTTGAATTGCGGAAAGCAGGCATTCACCTGCCCATTATGGTGATGAGCCCCGAAAAACAAAGTCTCGACACCCTGTTGAAATTCAACCTCGAACCTGAAATTTACAACCTGCACATCCTCAATTTACTTGAAGATGCAATTGCACGCAACCAGACATCAGGGCAACAACAGGTACGCATCCATATCAAACTGGATACCGGGATGCACCGCCTCGGATTTGTTCAGGATGAAGTAGAAGCACTGATCGGACGCCTGTTGCAAAACCCTGACCTGCATGTTCAGTCGGTCTTTTCGCACCTTGCCTCCAGCGAGGATCCGGCTGAAGATGATTTTACACGCAGCCAGATCAACTTGTTTACGGAGATGGCCGACAGGATTACGGGTGTACTGAATTACCCAGTGCTGCGCCATATGGTCAACTCGGCAGGAATTCATCGCTTCCCCGAAGCACATTTCGACATGATCCGCCTCGGAATCGGATTGTATGGTGTCGGCAGTGTTCCCGAAGAACAATCCCGGTTGAGGAATGTCAGTACGCTGAAATCAGTGGTTACCCAGGTGAAACATATTGCAGCAGGAGAAACCATCGGGTATAACCGCAAAGGCCTGGTTGAAAAAGATACGGTGATCGCCATCGTTCCGGTAGGCTATGCCGACGGGCTGAACCGCAGACTTGGCAATGGCCGCGGAAAACTGTATGTCAACGGGAAACCGGCTCCTGTAATCGGGAATATCTGTATGGATCTGACCATGATTGACGTTACCCCCGATCACTCCCGTACAGAAAGGGAGGAGCGTATCACGCCAAGCAGGCTTGCTGAGGTTCAGGAGGGCGACGAAGTGGTTATTTTTGGCGATCTTCATCCCGTTGCTGAACTGGCGAAGGAGATAGGTACCATCCCTTATGAAGTGCTGACAGGTATTTCGCGGCGCGTGAAACGAATCTATTACTACGAATAACCCAATCCTTGATAATTTCACTTATTTTTGCTATTTGATTCGTCATCCATGGAATCCCGAAAATTAAGTATTCTCATCCCGGCTTACAACGAAGCAGCAACCATCCATCACATCCTTGATAAAGTGCTTGCCGTTGAACTTTTGGCAGGTGTTCAAAAAGAGATCATCATCGTCAATGATTTCAGTACAGACGATACCATCTCCGTGGTGGAAAATTATATTGCTTCACACCCCGGCGCCGATATCAGATTGTTCAACCAGTTGAAGAACCAGGGCAAAGGAGCAGCGCTCCATCGCGGGATCAGTGAGGCTACCGGCGATTTCATCATCATCCAGGATGCTGATCTCGAATATGACCCTGCAGAATACAATGTGTTGCTGAAACCCGTACTTGACGGTTTTGCCGATGTGGTTTACGGGTCACGGTTCATGGGTGGCAGGCCGCACCGCATACTCTTTTTCTGGCACTCGATCGGGAATAAACTGCTGACATTTACCTCCAATATGTTCACCAACCTGAACCTGACAGATATGGAGACCTGTTACAAACTCTTTCGCGCCGAATATCTAAAAAAAATTCATTTTAAAGAAAACCGCTTTGGATTTGAACCGGAAGTAACCTCCAAAATTGCCCGTTTCCCGAAAATCCGTATCTACGAAGTTGGCATCTCTTATTATGGCCGCACCTATGAAGAAGGGAAAAAAATCAGATTGAAGGATGCCTTCAGGGCGGTGTGGTGCCTGGTGAAATATAACATGTTTGATACGAGATACCTTAGATAAAGGGAATGCAAACAATGCAAACAATGCAAGTAATGCAAGCAATGCAAGCAATGCAGGTAATGCAGAAAATGCAAACAATGCATTCAATGCAAACAATGCAGGTAATGCAGGCAATGCAAACAATGCAAGTAATGCAGACAGTGCAGGTAATATAAACAATTCAGGAATTTGAATTGAAGTGGATTTAAGGTTATAAGTGGGTTATAACAGGGATGGTTTCCTGAGGGTTTTTCATGTTTTTTTTTGCTGTGGGCTAAGGTTTTCAATTTTCATCTTTCAATGACCTTTTCAATGTTTGAAAATGGCACCTACCGGAGATCTTTTTTTGCAGGGCTGTTGGCGATTTTTCTGCTTGGGGTGTTCATATTGGTGAATTATTACCGGTTTTACCGCGACTCGCATCAGATCATCGATCCTTTTAAGGGAATTGAGCGTGAAAAACTGCCTGCTGTACTCGAAGGAAAAGGGAAACTCCTCGTACTTCATGATTTTGAATCGGGAAATGCCGCTGATACGGCATCGCAACTGGCTGCAACAGGCCATGGCGGCAAACAATCCCTGAAAATGAGTTCCCGGGTGATATTTTCGCCGGGATTGTGGATTAAGTTCAGGGATCTCAATCCGGGTGATTCCTCATGGATACGCGCTTCAGGCTATGTATGGTTTTCCTGTTCACCGGCCGAAGTTAATTGCCTTCTGGTAGCGACCTGCAACCACCAAGGGGTAAACTATAAATACCTTTTCACCCCGTTTGAAACTGAAAACCTGAAACCGAACCAATGGAACCGGGTGAGCATCGATTATCACATTCCTCCTGCACCCGATCGCGAAGATGTGCTTCAGGCCTATTTCTGGTATCGCGGAAACGGGGTGTTGCTGTTAGATGATGTGAAAATCGAGTTGTTTGAACCGGCTAAACATTGAGTAGACCTATGCGGACCAGAACAGTCGAAAAATATTTCTTTTTTATCCTGGTTTGTGTTGCCCTTGCCCTCACCTGGTTTTTTCACAAGGATGCAACCCGGTTTTCCGATCGCAGCGAAATATGGTCCGACCGGGCCGGATATTACATCTACCTCCCGGCCACTTTCTTCTACCATTTCGATACCCGCAAAATGCCGGCCGACCTCGACGTAATCACTGGCGGAGGCTTTGAAATCGATACGCTGAAAAACAAACTTGAAACAAAATACACCTATGGCGTTTCACTGATGATTTCTCCGTTCTTTGTCGCCGCAAACCTTGTTTCACGCATCGCCGGGCTCGACGACGAAAACGGCTTCTCCATGCTTTACACCCGGATGCTCAACATTGCTGCCGTCTTTTACCTGCTGCTCGGCCTGTGGTTTCTTAAAAAATTCCTGGATTTTTACTTTAAACCGGTTATCGTTTTTTTTGTGGTTGCCTTGATCTTTCTGGGGACAAACCTCTTTTATTATGCACTCCTCGACGGAATTATGTCGCATGTTTATTCATTTTTTCTCTTCGCCGTTTTTTTGTTTGCATTGAAGAAGTTCCGGCAAAAAGGGGCATACATTTACTATGTGCTTCTCTGTGCCGGTTTTGTCCTGGCGGTACTGATACGTCCTACCAATATCCTGCTCGGGACTATTTTCTTTTTCTGGGATGCCGATGGCCCTGCGGAATGGTTGCGACGGCTGAAACAATTTCTGAAACCCTCTTATTTCCTGCTTTTCTTAGGGTTTTTGTTCATTGCATTCCTGCCTCAGTTGATATACTGGAAATATCTTTCCGGGCACTGGCTTCATTTTTCGTACAGCGGCGAAGGGTTCACCAACTGGAACAATCCGCGGATTGCAGCGGTGCTCTTTTCTCCTGTGAATGGGCTGTTCCCTTACACACCACTGGTTTTTCTGTTCATTGCCGGGATCATCATGATGCTGTTTCAGAAAAAACACAACGGATGGCTGATTGCAGCGCTTTTCGTTGCAGTGACTCTCATCTGTGCCTCCTGGAAAATGTGGTACTTCGGTTGCAGTTACGGTCAGCGCTCGTTCATCGAATATTATACAATCCTGGCGGTTCCATTCGGGTGGTTTGTCACGCAACTTTTCAAAATGCGTTCGTTTTTTGTGACCACCCTTCTCTTTTTTCTCATATTTCTTTTTAGCTATGTCAACCTGCGCTTTACCTTTTCGTTGTACCGGTTCGAGCGGTGTTATTACGGATCGACATGGGATTGGGATCACTACCTCCGTACCATCGAACGATCGGGGATCATTTCCCCGATTCATCAGGTGCAGTCGTATGAAAACGATTTCGAAAATATGGCCCTTTCTCCGGTTTTCAAACCATCACCGGTATTTACCCGCTCAGGACAATACAGCATTGCGGCAAATGAAAAAGGTGGCCATACGCCCTTGTTTTCAACCAGACTGTATGAATTTGGTTATCCTTTTCCGAAAATGATGGATGTGGAGGTATGGGTGTTAAAACCAGGGAACCGGGTCAGCGGGGCATCGCTGAAATGCACCCTGAACCGGGGAACCGAGGTTCTTTTCGTCGATGAGCAACCACTCGACAGCCTGATGAAATACCCGGCAACCTGGACGAAGGTGTCGAAAACCTTTATCATTCCCGAAGCAAATGATTCAACCCTGCAGATCAGCCTTTTCATTTCAAACCCCAGGCAAGCCCTGATATATGTTGACGATCTGCATGTGAGGTACAGATATACGTGGAATCAGTTTCCTGTCGGGAGATAAATCCAAATTGTGCTAACTTTGCAGATTCTAAAAAAATCCTGCCGGATAGATCAAATAGTTGATAAACGAATGTCAGATGACCTGGATTAAAAGCGCTCTCTTTTTATTAGTCCTTACCGTGCTTGCTTTTCCTGCTGTGCAAAAAGTGACTGGCATTATCTCCTCAAAAGGACTTGAAGGCTATTTTGAACCCAGTCCGCTGCCTGTGTTCAGCCTTGCTTTCTTCAAATCGGGAGAGTACCAGGCGAAGATGACGCCCCATATTGAACGGACGACCGGTTTTCACGACGATTTCACCAGGATTTTCAATCAGATTGATTTCAGCATCTTTTCAATACCACATGCCGCCAGGATCATCATCGGGAATAACAATCTGCTTCAGGCTGATTCTCATATCGACGCATACCTTGGCAAGGATTTCGTCGGAAAAATGTACATTGACGACAAGGTAGCCAGGTTAAAATATCTGCAGGACTATTTTCTTAAAAAGAAAGGGATACACCTGCTGGTCGTTTTTGCCCCGGGCAAGGGGTATTATTTTCCCGAAAGCATCCCCAACCGCTTTAAAACCGGCAAAACCGGGATCACCAACAATGATTATTATTCCCGGAAATTAAAGGAAAATGGCATCAACCTGATTGACTTTAACAAATGGCTGATCTCGATGAAAGATACTTCACGGCACAACCTTTATCCGAAAACAGGAGCGCATTGGAGCTGCTATGGCGCCTGGTTATGTGCCGACTCACTAATCCGGTATCTTGAAACCACGCTGAACAGGGAAATTCCCCACATGGTACTCGACAGCCTTGTTATCGAACCGATTGCACGCAAAGAGGATGACGACATGGATCGCGTGCTGAACCTGATCTGGAGAATTCCTGTTCCTGCCATGACCTATGCGGTATTTCATCATGTGTCAAAAAATTCAGCCGGGAAGCCCCCGGTTCTTTTCATCAGCGACAGCTTTTACTGGTACTGGCAATATAACGGCATCATTAAAAACACTTTTCAGCGTGAAGATTTGTGGTATTACGACAAGGAGGTTTACCCGGATCAGTACACCAAGCCGACCAACACGGCACAAATCGACCTCGACAGTGCCGTTAACAAACAGCAGGTGATCATCCTGATGCAGACCAATGCCGGATATGGCAATCTCGGGTATGGCTTTGTCGACAGGGCATACGAATTCTATTATCCCGGAAAAACGCAGATAAAAAAGATCGAAGCGATATTCCGGGCGAATCCCGGATCGATGGAACAGATGAAAGAAAAAGCCAGGGCGCAGGGTCTCCCCATTGATGCCATCATCCGCAATGATGCGACCTATCTTTACAATACGGAGTTGCAACGAATCTCAAAATATAAATAGCCCATGATCTTCAGCAGCAGCCTGTTTTTACTTTACTTCCTTCCCTGCTTCCTCATTGCGTATTACCTCATCGACCGGCAATACAAGAACTGGCTGCTGCTCATTGTCAGCATCCTTTTTTACAGCTGGGGCGCCCCGAAATTCGTCTTTATTGTCATGGCTTCGGTACTGGTCGATTTTGTTGTCGTGATGCTGATGAACCGGAAAACGGGATCCATGCGGCAGGGATTGTTCTGGCTTTCGGTCGCCCTGAATCTTGCCTTGCTTGTCTATTTTAAATACATGAATTTTTTCGTTGATCAGTTTGAGGTCATGCTGGGATGGGTTGGCTCCAAACCAATGGCCTGGACAAAGATCGCCCTGCCAATCGGGATTTCGTTTATCACTTTCCAGAAACTTTCCTACACCCTCGATGTATACAAAAACCGCCACCCGGTTTTTCAAAAGCTGCAGGATTATGCCTTGTATATCTTCATGTTTCCTCAGCTTTTATCTGGTCCCATTGTGCGGCCGGGACAAATTTCGGCACAAATCACCGACCGGTCGGCTCAGGAAAATACCGATTACCGCCTCACGGGATTTTACCGTTTCATCATCGGACTTTCGAAGAAGGTGCTCATTGCTGATGTGCTTGGCGTAACTGTGAACGCGATATTTTCGCTCAACTCTGCCGAATTATCCAGCGGTATGGCCTGGGTAGGTGCGATTGCCTATACTTTTCAAATCTATTATGATTTCTCCGGTTATACCGATATGGCCATCGGACTTGCGCGCATGATGGGTTTCCGGCTTCCTGAAAATTTCAACACCCCCTATGTTGCGCAAAACATTACCGAGTTCTGGCGCCGCTGGCACATGACCCTTTCGTTCTGGTTTCGCGACTATATTTTCCTGCCGCTGGCCTATGCCACCTCACGCAAACTGCCCCGCGAACGGTACCTGGGGATTCGGGCTGATAAAATTATCTACCTGATCGCCACCACCGTGACCTTTCTCCTGTGTGGCTTCTGGCATGGCGCAGCCTGGAACTTCATCATCTGGGGCGCCTACATGGGATTGTTCCTGATCATCGACCGGTTGTTCCTGATCAGATACCTGAAAAAAGCCGGAAAAGTCCCTTCCATTGTCATTACCTTTTTTATTCTGATGATCGGATGGCTGATCTTCCGTTCCCAAACTCCCGATGAATCCTGGTTTTTTATCCGCCGGATGTTCACGTTCCAGTCGGGGGAGAATACGATATGGCTGAACCCGAAGTTCTGGACCATGCTGGCTGTCGCTGCCATCTTTTCATTCTGGGGCGGATTTAAAAAAATTGAATCATGGATCGAAAAATTATATTTCAACCCGGGCAATGGCCTTATGATTGCGTTTTCCGTTATGGCCATTCTGCTGTTTATTCTCAGCGAAGCTGCCATAACTTCGTCGGGATTCAGTCCTTTTATCTATTTCAGGTTTTAAATTTCCTTACCCACACGGCGCCAAAACATGAAGAACGATTTTTTTACAAAAAACAATGAATTTTTTTACCTGGCATTTTCTGTGATTGCCCTTATCACCTTTTTTCCGCTTTTCAGCACCGGTATCGCAACGGCAGATGATTTTCACTATTATCTCACCTCCAGACGGGGAGAGGTGATGCAGGATGCTTCCTATTTTGCCCAGATTGCAGGACGGTTTTATTTTTACATCGTTAAACCGGTTTACAACCTGCCCTATATCTGGGACAACATGGTCGTAGTGAAAATTTTCCAGTATCTGCCCATCGCAATGTGTTTCCTGCTCTTTGCAAAAATTGTAAATATGATCACAAAGTCGAAGGGAACTGCATGGCTTTACCTGTTGCTCTTTTTGATGACCATGCAAATTTCAAAACATACCAGTCTGTTTGTTTCCTATCCGTTTTATTTTTCATTTTCATTTTTCCTGCTGTTATCTTCCTATTATCTGTTGCTGCGTTTTTATGAGGGACAAAAGGGACGTCTGCTGATTTTTTCAGCGTTGCTGTTCGGCATCGGCCTTTTATTCTATGAAACCTACATCTTATTTTTGCTTTTTGCAGCCATTACCATTGTTGCCCGTAATCTTTCCCTGGACATCAAACTTTCCGGAAAAATTAAAAATGCACTTATTCAATTTTCGCCATTTCTCATCATCGGCATCATCTACCTTGCCGCTTATTTTATTTTCAGGATATACTACCCGTCACGATATACCGGAACAAGTTTCGCTACAAAGGATGTGAGTATCTTTTCCTTTTTTAAGGTTATCTGGCGCCTGGCTTACTCATCATTCCCGCTCACGGTTTATGAAACTTCCAAAAATCTTTTCTGGGATAAATCGGAACTTGTAGGAGGCTTTTCCCCGGTATTGCTGCGATTGATCGTGAGTGCAAGGGTAGAGTGGATCGTCAAGGGCATTGTGGTTGCGTTTTGTGGCTATAAACTGCTCAGCATGATCCCCGGAATTAAGATTAAAACATTGCTCACAATTTCAGGGATGGCGGTATTGCTGATATTTATTCCGCACATTCCCCTGGCGCTGACTGAAAAATACACATTCTTCGTGGAACAAGGTGGCATGATCGGCTATGTGACCACCTTTTTCTCCTTTTTCGGAACGCTGCTTTTCCTTACCGTTTTACTGAGCTATCTGATTAATTTATTCAACTTTAATCTGATCGTAAAAAGGACGATGATCACTGTGTTTGTTGCCGGATTTTTTATTTGTTCGGTACTCACCGATTACTCAAATTATATGATCGCAAAAGACATACGCAGCGCCAATTTGCGGTTTTATGCCATCGATGAACTGGTAAAGACGGACGAGTTCAAGTCGATTCCTCCCAAAACCCCTTTCTATGGGAAAACCATGTGGGACACCCCTTCCTATTCCGCAGCCAGCCTCACCGAACAGGACTTTAACTGGTATGAATATTTTCAGATCAGAACCGGCAATATTTACCCGGTCGGCCGGGATGATAGGATCTTCCTGGAATATTCCAAGCGGGTACCTGAGATTCCCTGGTTCATCGCCGCACGGCAGGCAGAAAAATCGGAGGACATCATGCTTGTCCTGGCCGCGATGCATCCCCTGCAACAACAGGATTCAGTGGTGGATCACTTTGCCGATCGCGCCCTGGTATTATACTATTCTTCCTATAAGACATTTACAGTCAGTTTCAGAATCAAAGGGGATCCCTGTATTATTTCTATGCCTGTACAAATCAACCACATCCATGATACCATTTGTGTGAACGGTTCGGTTGAATTAAATATCTATTGTACCAAAAAAGCGCATAACGCAACCACCTTTACCATACAGGCTGCCGGCATCGATCTGAACAGCATCATGATTTCAAACATGATAAATCCAAAGAACAATTATTTCTATCTGTAGATTTTTTTACCTTCAACCAGCCTTCATATCAACCCTTTTTTACACCGGTATCAGCTTCCTTAATTCTGATGAACTATGAACCTTACGGTATTCGATAACTTTCCCAAAACACGTCAGGAACTTCCTCCTGAGTTCATGGCTATTTATGAATCGCATTATAAAAAGAACCGGCAGGGTGAAACAAAGGCGACCTCGTTATCGATGAAGATGGAAAGATGGCTGCATGCAAAGGTGGCCGGCGATGTTCAGACGGAGGCAGGCAGTAGTTTGTCAACGCTCGAAATAGGTGCCGGTATGCTCAACCAACTGCCCTTTGAGCCATCCGTGGTGAACTATGACATTGTTGAACCTTTTAAGGAGTTGTACCACGGATCGGATTACCTCAGCCGGGTGCGCAGGGTTTATGCAAACATCAACGAGGTCCCTGCCGGAATGAGATACGACAGAATAACCTCCATTGCTCCATTTGAGCACATCCTGAATTTGCCGGAAGTAGTTGCAAAAGCAGTTACACTGCTCGAAAAAAGCGGATCCCTGCGGGTATCCATTCCCAATGAAGGCACAATTTTATGGAAGTTGGGAACGTTAGTTACCGGATACGAGTTTAAACGTTTGTACGGTTTGAATTATCAGGTATTGATGAAATATGAACATGTCAATACGGCCGATGAAATCGAAGCAGTGTTGAAATACTTTTTCCATTCGGCAGCAACAAGTGTCTTCGGAATCAATAAAAAACTGGCGTTTTATCGTTTCATCAACTGTACCGGACCCGATTTCGACAAGGCGGTTGAATATCTTGAACGTTTACCAGGAAGGAAGAAGGGGGCATAAACGCAGTGAATAGTAATCTCTTTCCCACCGTCCCCTGCTCCAGAAGGAGAAGAGGTACAGCGGGGGAGATCAACAAAAATAAAATGTCCGATCCCATTTATCTCAGTGTTGTTATTCCGTCGTATATGTCGGCAGAAATTCTGGAGCGAAACCTGCCGGTTTTACTTACCTATCTGCAAAAGCAGGACTATACTTATGAAGTGATCGTTGTGGATGACGGGAGCAACGACAAGGGTGCAACCGAAGCCGTATGCCGCAACCTGGGCTGTTTATTCTGCCAGAACGAAAAGAACATGGGCAAAGGCGCGGCTGTTCGCACCGGAATGAAAGCAGCAAAGGGGTTGTTCAGGATTTTTACCGACGCTGATATCCCGTATGAACTCGATGCCATCGGAACAATGTTACGATACCTCGATTTTAAGGAATTCCAGTTAGTAATCGGGGACCGGAATTTAAAAGGATCATCTTATCTGACTGAAATCCCCGAGTTAAGAAAGTTAACCAGTGTTTTTTTTACCCGGTTTGTCGGAACCATCGTTACGGCCAATTTTTTCGATACCCAATGCGGGCTCAAAGGATTCAGGGGAGATGTTGCTGATTTTATTTTTAAACACACCAGGATCAACGGCTTTGCCTTTGATGTGGAGGTGCTGTACATTGCATTGAAACAGAATTTTGAAATCAAAAGGATTCCGGTCCGGCTGAATAACCAGGAAAAATCAACCGTCAAAGTATTCAAGCACGGGATCACAATGTTTTTTGACCTGTTCAAAATCAAGATCAACAATGTGAAAGGATACTACAAGGAAGAAGCCTGATACGTTTCAATTGGCCATCAACATATCCACCCGCAGATCATCCATGTAAAACGACTGTTTCCCGAAGTTCCAGATATACACCTTGATCAGGTCATCAGGAGATTTTATTTCGGGGAAAGGCACTTGCAGCATTAGTTTATTCCATTTCCCCGGGATGAGGTTTTGGGATACCAGATCTGCTTTTGTATAGCTGTACGACTGGTTTTCATGCTCAAATGAGATGATAAACTGCGTCCCCGGCATTGTAAGATTCGCTTGCGGATAAATATATACGCTGGCGCTGATCATGCTGTTTCTGTCAGGTTTAACTGGCAGGGAACGAATTGTCCTGCTGAATCCCGGGCTGAAATCCCGGTTCTGGTCCATGACAAGGGCGTGGTGGCCTGTATGAACGAAAGCTGAGGTAATTTGCCTGACATCCTGACCGGGTTCGGTAGCCTCAAAGGAGTTCAGGTAAACAGGAATCTCCTTGAAATTCAGATGCCGGTTATATGTTAAAGAGTCAAGAATGGCATAATTGTCATAAGGCATGTTGCCGTTACAGGCAGTAAATACCAGGCACATATAAGGACGGCCTCCGAAAGTGGTCCATTCTAAATCCGGTTTGAATGATTTTATAAGTTTCATGCGGGGGTGACCTAGAATGGTATCCGAAAGAATCCATGATTCATTGCCGCCAAAATGAGCGTCCCACACAATCACCGACCCTTCGTGGATGGTATCCAGCGTATGGCTTTTTGTGAGCAGCAAACAACTTGGCGGGCAGTTTGCAAACAGGTTGACCCCCATGATAAATGGCGTTGAAAGATCGGTATAATAGAGAAGTTTCCCGAAATATGGGGAGGCTTTAACCCAGCGGGAAGTTCGCGCGATCGTTTCCTCTTCGGGGCTTTGGGGAAATGGAAAAGGAAAAATCCTGAACGTTGAATGAACAATCAGCAGGATCACGAGGAATGACACAATGCCGCGCCATACTTTGGAAAAGCCGGAAATTTGTAAAAGCATCGAGAATCCTTTCAGACAAATGATCGCAGCGAGCGGAAGCACTCCGGCCAATACGCGCGTCAGTCCGATGGAGGCGCCCAACCCTTTCCAATAAAGAAAAGAATGAAAGGACAGATAGAAGATAAATGGGGTCAACGACAGCAAACAAAGAATAACCGTACGATCCCGGAGAGCCCGGTCACCCGAGAAGAGTTCCCTTGTTACCTGCAGGGTTCCGGCAATAAAGAGAATTTCGAGTGGAAGACCGATAATTTCATCCCGGTAGATTAAAAAGTGAAGTAGATCGCCTTGCTGGTTATAGATCGGATGGTGAAGCTGATACGGGAACTGCGTAAAAACCCAAAAAAAATCCTTGTAATAATGCCATCCGGCGAGGCTGAAAAGCAATGTGCCAACCACCAGGAAAGGGATCGCCCTGTACTTTTTAACATACAAAAAGGCCAGGAAATAGAAGGGTAACAGGAAAAATCCTTCGCTTCGTGCAAATGGCAGAAAGGAGATGACAACCGCCGCGGCAACAAAATACCGCCGTAAAAACAAAAAAAAGGAAATCACCAGTACGAAGCTGAATAGAATTTCAGTCAGCGCGGTGGGCATCATGATAAAATAGAGCGGCATGAAGCAAACGAACAAAATCACAGGTAAGGAAGGATGGATATCCAGAATTTTGGCAATCCTGTAACAATAATATGCAGTGGCCATGCCAAGCAGGACATTGAGCAATTGCACGCTTTTAAAACCGAATTGGGCAAATGGCGCACTCAGAATGGTGTAAAGCGGCCTTGCCCAGGGATGAAGAAAAAACACAGGATACTGAAATGCATACCGGGAATATAAAAAATGGGTAACATTATCTGTCGAGCCGTAAACGCCGGGTGAAAAAAAGTAATACAGAAAAACTACCAGGAAAGTCAGGCCAAGAACAAACCACTCAGCATATTGCTTGAAGAACCGAAACATCGGGAAAAATTAATCAATTTTTAATTGTCACCATATCCACTTTCATATCATCCAGGTAAAACACCTGTTTCCCGGGGTTCCAGATGTAGATATTCATATAATCATCGGGAGATTTGAATTCTGGCAACTGTGCGGAAAGACTCACCCTGTTCCAATGGTTTGGTTTAAGTTTCTGCTGATTCAGGTTCAGAGCGGTGTAACTGTACGATTGATGGTTGTTTTCAAAGGAAATGACCATCAGGGTATTGGCGTCCGATGGAGCTCCTTGCAGATAAACGTAAACCCTGAACCTGATCCCCGCCGCATGCGTTTGATGCGGAAGCGTTGAAACTAGCTGGGTTGGTCCGGGGCTGAAAGCAGTTCTTTCATCCATGGTAAAGGAAAAACGGCCGTTTAAAGCAAACTCCCTTGACAATTTCAGCGTATCTGCACTGAGCGGGTCGGGCTCGAAAGAGGTGAAAAAAATGTTTTGAACCGCCGAACTGTCTTCTGCAGTCTCGATCAATGAATCACGGATGGCATAATTATCGGCAAACTGACCCGGCAGCATTACTTTCATCACATAGCATTCATAGGGATATCCGCCAAAAGTAATCCAGTTTTCAACCGGCTTGAAATATTTCAACAGCCGGAGACGCGGGTGGCTGAGGATCGTGTCGGGCGGAACTTTCGATTCGTTCGATCCGAAATGGGCATCCCAGATAATGATTGAATTTGGTGGAATGGTGTCAAGCGTTTTGCTTTCACGCAACAGATAACAGTTTGGCGGGTTCGATTCAAAGTGATCGACCCCAAGGTAAAAAGGCGTACTGATATCGGTCCAGTAAAATTTTTGTCCGGCATAAGGCGATGTTTTATACCAATCACAGGTTTTTCTGATGGTTGCCTCTTCCGGGGTGGGCGGGTATGGGAATGGAACATCATGGATCGTAACTAAAATAACCCCTGCAACCACCAGTGCCATGAATATCCGTTGAGCCAGCCTGGAAAATTCAAATATTTTTTCGAGCCCCTGAAACCCCTTCAGGCAAACAAGCGCCGCCAATGGGAGCATGGCAGCCAGCACCCTTCCGAGTCCCATCGAACCTCCCATGGCCTGCCAATAGAGTATCGAATGAAAGGCAAGGTACAGCAGGAACGGGATCAGTGCAAGAATGCACAGTAAAAATGCCTGCCTGCGCACCTTGCGATCGGCTGAAAAACATTCACGGACTGTTTGGGCGATCCCGGCAAGAAAAAGAAGTTCAAGTGGAAGGCCGATGATGGAATCCCGTGCTTCAAAAAAATGCCACAAACTGCCGGCCTGATTGTAAATAGGATGGTGATAGGTGACAGGGTAGGGGAACTGCGTGAAAACCCAGAACAGATCCCTGTAATAAAAACTGCCGAGTAAACTGAAGAAAACCAGGCCAAAAGCAAGGAAGGGGATTGCCTTGTATCGTTTGTAAATTAAAAAGACAAAAAAGAAAACAGGGAGCATTACAAAACCTTCTGAACGGGCAAACGGAAGAAAAGAGATCACCATGGCTGCGGCTATAAAATTGCCACGCAGGATGAGAAAGAAAGAAAGTGCGAAGACAAAACTGAAAAGGATTTCAGTAAGTGCCGTAGGCAGCATCAGAAAATACAATGGCGTAAAGCAAATCAGGATAATGACAAGCAGGGGATGCCTGATTTCAAGCATCTTTGCGATCCGGTAACAGAAATATGCTGTTCCCATGCCCATCAGGATGTTGAAGATCTTGATGCCATGGAATCCGAATTGAGCAAACGGTGCGCTCAGGATCGTATACAGCGGCCTGGCCCATGAATTCAGAAACAGCCCAGGATGTTTAAAGGCAAAGTGTGAAAACAGATAGTGCGTTACGTTGTCTGTCCCCCCGTAATAGCCAGCCGAAAGCAGCGAATAAAATAAAAAAAAGATACCGATAAAACCGATTAGAATCCAGTGAATATTACGCTTCAGGGTATTGATCATGGTGTGTTGGGGTTGATCCATGCAAATGTAGAAAAAACAAGCTTCAATACTTTCAAATTTCATTAGATTTGTAAGGTATTTCAACCAATCATTGCCGGTTTATGCGCGTTATCAAGTCTGCAATTCTTATCCTGATTCTGCTGGCCCTGAGTACCTCCTCGCTGCAATTCTGCAGTCGGATTTTCAAAGAGCCGCCGTTGAAAGGGTACTTTCATCTGCGTGAATTGCCGTCGCTGAAGCTGTTTACATGGAAGAGTTGGTTCTCTTCCTCTTTCCAGAATGAAATTTCAGACCGGCTGAATGACAACATCGGACTTCGTAATTCCCTGGTGCGTGTCAGCAATCAGTACAATTACACTTTTTTCGGCCTCACCAATGCACAGGGATTTGTCCAGGGTCTCGAGCGTTACTTGTATGAGGAGGATTACATCCATGAATATACCGGTGATTATTTCATCGGGAAGGATGTTATCGATAAAAAATTGTCACGGCTTAAAAATGTGACGGACAGCCTGAAGGCATGGCACATTCCGCTCCTGCTGGTTTATGAGCCGGGCAAAGCCAGTTTCTATCCTGAATACATCCCGCGCAGGTTTCATCCGGAGAAGAGAACAATGACCAATTTAGCCTGTTTTTTACAGCGCAGTGGCGAACTCGGATTGTCATTCATCGATTTGAACAGCTATTTCCTGAAAATGAAAGACACTGCGCACTATCCGCTTTTCCCCCGGTACGGCATGCATTGGAGTGCTTACGGGGTGCCGTTTGCGGTAGATACCCTGATCAAATCGGTCGAAAAAAGTACCGGAACGGTTTTGCCGAAATTTAAAACAAATCAGCTCATCATTTCACAAACGCCACTGGGTACCGATAACGATATCGGCGAATTGCTGAACCTTCTCTGCCCTGTGAAACCGACTCCGGGGGCCTATCCTTCGGTTTCATTCGAAAAATCCCCGGCAAAAAAGCTGACGGCGCTGGTAATTGCCGACAGTTATTATCTCAACATCATAGAAGATTATGGCAGTCAGTTTTTCATGAAGCAGGATTACTGGTATTACAATAAAAAAGTGTATCCCTATCAGAACAATAATCCGCCGCAGTATGTCGATAAATCAAATCTCCGGGATAAGCTGAAAAAATTCGATGTGGTGTTGCTGATGGTTTCGGAAATCAACCTTCACTGCGGGTTCTGGAATTTCGCTGATGAGGCCTTCATGGCCTTTCACCCGGAGATCAGGGACCGCAAGCAGTACGACATTGAGAACGATATACGGAATGATCGCGAATGGTTCCGGTCGGTGGTGGTAAAGGCCCAATTGCAGCACAAACCCCTGGAGGAGATCATCCGTGGCGACGCGCAATTTACTTTTTTCAACAATTACGATAACCTGCCCAATAAAGGCTATTGGGATACCATCCAATACATCACCCTGAAAATAAGGAACAGTGCACCATGGCTTGCCCAGGTCGAAAAAAAAGCCCGGAACTGGAATATACCACTTGATTCGATGCTTACGCTTGATGCGATCTATTCCTATGAACAATCGAAAAAAAATCATTAAATTTGTAGTGAACCAAGGGGGATATCAGTCATGAAAAAAAGTACATTTCTTGTTGCAGTTTTCTTATTTTTCTGTTTCGGAATCCGGTCGTTTTCACAGGATCTGCCGTATCAGAAGGGGCTCGAACCTGTTTCCCTTACCCCGGATGAGCTTTTTGTGCTGTCGAACATTCCCGAACTGACTGTGCCCGAAACATACCAGGGAGCTGATGCACCGCTTATCCCTTATTACATCGACAATTCCGGTCAGCCTTATTTCCGCCCCATCACCTGGCAATCGGGGTATGAATGTGGTCAGTCGGCCGGCATCGCATTTAACTTTACCTATGAGATTGATCGTTTGCGCGGACTTCCGGCGAACGTGACCGTGAACCAGTATCCAACCCATTTTACATGGGATTTTTTAAACAATGCCGACAATTACCAGGGCGCCAGTTTTTTTGATTCCTGGGAAATTGTGAAAGCCTGTGGCAACATGAATGTGGCCGATTATGGCGGTGCGCCGAATACCGGAGGATATACCCGGTGGATATCGGGGTACAATGTGTATTACAACGGCATGCACAACCGGATCAACTCGGTAAAAGCCATCCGTGTTGATAACCCCGCAGGACTGCAAACGCTCAAATACTGGCTGTTCGACCATCTCCAAGGGGCTGCTGTGGGCGGAGTTGCCAATATTTACGGTCAGTACTTCGGTACACCATCCACCACATTACCGGACAATACACCTGAAGCCGGTAAATTTGTGCAGACCTTCTGGGGAGGCAGTCCTTCACATGCCTGGACCATTTGCGGATACAACGATTCCATAAGGTTCGATTTCAACGGCGACGGTCAATACACCAACAACATCGATATCAACAACGATGGGAAAGTCGACATGCATGATTGGGAGATCGGAGGCCTGAAAATTGCCAACGGATATGCCGGAACAGGCTGGAGCAATGCGGGATTTTGCTATACCATGTACAAAAACCTGGCCGACAACATAGGCGCAGGGGGAATATGGAACCATACGGTTTATGTGCTCGACGTGAAACAGACCTGTTCGCCGAACCTCACCATGAAGGTTACCCTGAAACACACATCCCGGAACAAATTAAAAGTTACTGCCGGATTGAATACCGATCTGTCTGCCACGACGCCTTCAGTTGTTTTCGATTTTCCCATTTTCAACTACCAGGGAGGCGATCATTACATGCAGGGAGGAACAACCGAACCAGATAAAACCATTGAGTTTGGGCTTGACCTTGCCCCCCTGCTCAGCCAGATTGACAACAACCAACCGGCAAAATACTTCCTGCAGGTTCAGGAAACAGATCCCGCAAATGCCTACCCGGGGGAGGTTGTGAACTGGTCGCTCATCGATTATACTACGGCATCGCCTGTAATAACCAACTATACTTCTGCCAATATCCCTTTGCTGAACAACGACATGACAAAGCTCAGCATGAATTATACCCTCGCGTTCGACAAGCCTGCCATTACTACGGCAACATTGCCTCCTGCACCATTGTACCAGGATTACAACACAACGCTGACCGCAAGCGGAGGAGTGCCGCCCTATTTGTGGGATGCCAGACTCGATTACCCTGAAACGACAACCTCAGCACCCTTCCCTTTGATTACTGCACAACAATTGGTCCTGACCAATAACAACAGCGGATATGCCGTTAAAACGCTTGATTTTAATTTTCCATTCTATAAGAAATTTGTCAGTAAAGTGTATGTCTATGCCGACGGATATATTCTGTTCGACGATCAACCCTACACCTGGCCATACCTTGTAGACAAGATGCTGCTGTTTAAGCAAACCAGCATCATTTCTCCCTTTATGACCGACCTTGCAATTTACCCGTCATCGGCGCAGGGAGTTTGGTTCGAAGGCAATGCCAATTATGCCATCATTCGCTGGAAAGCCTCTGTGTACAACATGCAGGGTACTACCAACCTCAATTTTGCCGTTAAAATCTATCCGACCGGAACCATCGAATTTTATTATGGCGATATGACCTTCCCTACCGGAACAATATGGACCGGTGGCATTTCGTCGGGAGATAACAAAAACTACCAGTTTTCAGCGCTTCACAATACTTTTTCCATCGTTCCAAATACCCTCGATAAATTCACAACCTGCGGATTTCCGCCGGAGATGCGGATCACCGAAGACGGTCATTTCACAGGAACCCCTACCAATTCCTATCAGAATCTGCCGGTTAAATTTCAGGTGACGGATAATAACAACGTATCCTCAACAAAAACCCTGTTGTTCAGTTCGTATGGTTTGCTGGTAACCCAAACCGTTTCGTCGGGAGGCGACAGCCTGATTGAATTCGGGGAAACGGCAAACGTCTCGCTCAACGTCAACAATGTCGGAAGCGTACCCCAACATACAGTCAACTTCTCGATCACCAAAACCGATCCCTATATCACGTTGGTGGATAGTACCGAAAACATTCCGATCATCAACGGGGGACAAAATATTACACTCACCAATGCATTTTCCTTCATCGTTGCCTCAAATGTGCCCGACAAACACACATTTACATTAACATTGCATGTCGTTTCCCAGGAAGGGGGCTTTCAACGTCAGCTCGATTATATAGCCCATTCGGCAGTATTCCAGGTAACTGCTTTACGACTGGCCGACGGTGACAATGGGTTCCCCGATCCGGGTGAAAGTGCTGATATGCTGGCTACCTATAAGAATACCGGAAGCACAAAGGCTTCGTTAATCAATGTGCAGCTTACATCACTCGACACCAACCTTACCATCAATAGTGGTTCAGGCTCGATATCCCAGTTACAACCCGATTCTTCCAAAATCCTTACATTTCACGTAACGGCAGGAAACTGGGTATCGAACGAACATTTGTTTAAAATGAACTCAGCGCTTACGGCCAACAATAATTTTTCATTCATTGATACGCTATACCTCTTTTCGGGACAAATTGTGGAGGATTTTGAAACCGGAAACTTCAACAAATTCCCGTGGTTTTCCACCGGTCAATGGCCATGGATCATCGAAACAGGCGTGAAATATGAAGGAAACTACAGTACCAGGTCGGGTGTTATTACCGACAACGCCGAAAGTATATTCAGTATTTCGGCCAATGTTCTGGCTGATGGCGATATCAGCTTTTTCAAGTATGTATCCTGTGAACACGACCCGAGCGGGAATAAAAATTATGATTATCTGGCATTTTTTATCGATGGTTATGAAATGGGACGATGGGACGGTGTAATTGAATGGAGCATGGAAACTTTTCACGTTCCATCCGGATTGCACACACTATCCTGGGTTTATCACAAAGATTACTCGGTGAGCACCGGCTGGGATGGATGCCTCCTCGATTTTATCACCCTGCCTCTGATAGAAGGTACCGTGCCCCAGCTTGCGGTCACACCACTCTCTTTTGAAAAAACAATGGAAACAGGTCAAAGTGCTGTTGATTCAATAATGGTCAGCAATCTTGGCGGAGGTATCTTGAAATATTCTGCTATTGTTTTTGATACGGCTGCCAATAAAACGGACATCCAAACCGATAACATTACCGGCTCAACCGTCACCTGCAACTCTGAAGGTTTTACGCCGGGGCAGTATATAAACTGGACGTTTTCAGTGCACAACGTAAGCAACGATAATGAATACATCAGGGACATCAAACTCGATTTCCCGCCTGGTGTAACGATCAACGGTGCTACCAATTTCTTTGGCGGATCGCTTGGTGAGTTTATTTTCCAGGGAACACCAGGCAACGGTGCTTCACTCAGCTGGCATGGAGAGAGCTCCGGCGGACGTGGTGTGCTGAAACCAGGTGAAACGGCCTATGCAACACTTACCGGAATCATTACCGAAACCTTCATGAACGACGTGTTTGTGATATACATCGTCAGCGGCGACAACCAGGGCACAACCCCGCATGAAAAACCGGGCAACATGAAGGTAAAGAATTTCGGCATTTCGAATACATGGGTTTCCCTTTCTCATTCAGCAGGCAGCCTGATGCACGATCAGGAAGGTTCGGTGAAGGTTAGCATCAGCACCACCGGGCTTTTACCAGATACCTATCAATGCGATCTCATCGTACGGGATTTTTATAATAACAAAGTTGTCATCCCTGTCACCCTGCATGTAACCTGGCCGGTGGCCATCAGCGACCAGGGCGCCGTCGGGGCAAATGGCCTCAAAGCCAATTATCCCAACCCGTTTTCCGGAGAAACCCGGATTTGTTTCGATCTTCTTGAGTCCCGTGATGTTACCTTTGAAATTTATTCGGTGCAGGGAATGCTGCTCTACACCCGGCGGTTTGTTTCCTTGCCGGCCGGAGACCATTTCTTTATGTGGGACGGCAAAGATGATCAGGAACATCTGCTGCCTTCAGGAGTTTACACATGTCGCATGAAAACCAATGATTACCAGGGCAGCCTGAAATTGATCCTGATCCGTTAAACCGACTTGAATGAATAAGAAATCCAAAAGACTGCTTGTCTTCAGCCTGTTGTTGTTTTTGTCCATCGTTGTGGCCGCCCTGGGGTTAAAATACTTCCCATTTACCAAGGTGATGAAAATGCCCGCAGCATCGGAATCGGAATTTGTCAACCCGCAAAAAGTGAGGCCACTTTCGCCACACAGCCTGTTTTACGATTTTGAAATGGCGCCCGGAAAAGAGATGCCCGGAGGGTTTTATAAGGGGCAGGCCCATTCAGGTCAATATTCGGTGAAGGCTTTCGGCCAGAACAGTTTCAGCATTGCAGTTGAAAGAACCGCGCAAGAGGTGGGGGTGGAAAATCTAAAAGCAGTGGCACTCAGCGCCTGGATCTACGTATTTCCTACTAAAAATGAGGTAAAGGGGCACTTCGTATTCACCGCATCCAACGAATTGGGGGTGAATGTTTGCTGGCAGGGAATCGGTTTGCGCGAACCGGAAATCCCCAGGGGAAAATGGTTCAAGATCAGCGGTTATTTTGATTTGACACCTGTAACCTTCAAACCCGGTTATAAACTCCAGATATATTTCTGGAACAACAGCCGCACCGACATCCTGATCGATGATTATAACATTGTATTCGGCGGGACGGTCGACCGTCGCGGCGATTCCGCCTGGGTTGACATGACCCGGCCTGCTGGCTATGCCCCACGCTTTAACTATCCCCCCTTTTCGGTTTCGCTCCTCGAAAAAGAGACCATGGGCAGTTTGCCAAAACCAGCGGAAATATTACCCTCGGATGTTGTGATTGCCGGCAATTTTATGAATACTGGCAGCGACGCACTCTTCATCATCGGGCAGGATGGCAAACCGGCCGCGTTTGCCTTTTGCCCTGAAACCCGCGGGTTCAGAAAAGTCATCCTGAATAACCCGTCAGCGATAGCCCCGGTTAATCCGGCGAAAAAGATACTCAAAGGGAAATTTCTTAATATCCCTGGCGAACAGATCATCATTACCGGTGACAAAAACTGGATGATGGCGGCGCTTGAATCGGTCGGTAAACCCTGTACCTCTTCCGGCACGGCACAGGCAAACCTGAAAATCCTCTGGAAATCAGAAACACCGGCAACTTCCCTGTATACCGGCGACTTCAACGGAGATCACCGGTCGGAATTGCTGATGGTCGCCGACAATGGTTCGTGGAAGGTGATGTCGTTTGAACAGACGGGAAATGCAGAGGGAAAATGGAAAGTAATTGCTGAAGACGATCATGACCCGGTAAAAGAATGGAACCGGAGCAATCAGGAAATATCCATTTCCACCGGCAGATTTTTTGCCCATACATCCAATGATCAGGTACTGACAGTCACGAAGGTAAATGGAACAGCCAAATGTACCTTTTTCATCAGTAAACTCAATGTTGCGCGGATGAAATGGGAACCCCTTTTTCCTGAAAAACAAGGCTGTTTTGGAAAAACCATTGGCCTGGATACCCTGAAACCGTCAGATATTTTGTTCGCCGGGAATCCCGGGGAGGAAAATGAACCGCGAATCTTCCGCTACAACCGTGACTGGCGTTTCGATCTGAAAGAGATCCGGTTCAACGACACTACGTTTGCCATCCTTTCATCCGTCGATTTTCATGGTTTTAACCTTGATCACAATCCCAAGTATTACGAATCGCTGGTACTCATTCCCGGCCATTTTCTAAGCCCGTCCGACATCTCGTTCCTTGCTGTCGGCCACATTGCAAAAAACCGGCATTATGAGACCATCCTTCCGGATTTTACAGATATTTATTCCATTCCCAGAAAAAAATAACAGCAAATCATGATCCTCTCCCTCCGGTATATTTTGCTTATCATGCTCATTCCCTGGCTGTTCATCTCCTGCGGGCAATCAACCAAATCGCTGGAGGTGGTGAGCGGGCAGTTTGTGGTAAAGGATTTCGACCCGACAGTTAACTGGAAAAAAGGAGAGACCCTTTTTCTCGATTATCCCGATGCCATATCAGCCGGTTTCATCATTCCGGCCATCCGTCAGGTGGAGGGTGGCCTTTTTCGCATGGAATTTGACGTGAAAAATACAGGCACAACCCCACAGAAATTTTTCTATAAAATCTATTATCAGAATGAATCTTACAAGTTTCCTGAGCGGGATGGATCTGACACTACCAAACAGCATCCGGATGCCTGGGAAAACTTTTATGGAAGCTGGGAAAATGTTTCCGTCACCTTCGCCGAAACAGCGATCATCCCTGCCGATAATGAATTTCATTCCGTTGAAAATACGTTCCGCATCGTTGGCAATCCGAGGGATGAACAGCGATATTATGCCGAAAACCACAACGACCGGTGGAAACGCAATCCCCGTGTCGGGAATTACAGCTTCATGCTGATTGTTACGAACAGTGAGAATTTGCAGCAGAAGGCAATCCCGGAAAATGTTCAGCATATTGGGATAAAGAGCGAAACCGGGTTCGTAAACCCCTTCTTTTATTTTCTGTATGGCCCCGGAAAATCGTTGAAAAATACAATCGTGCTGCGATCCCGTAATCTGCTTACTGTTGCAGCCAGGCCGGATCCCGGCGCCGGGGTATTTATCAATCCTGCAGCCTGGTCGAAAGAGATTACTGAGAAGTCAAAAACTAATGGTTGTGGCCAGGATTCATCCCTTTACCATGTGGCAGCCTTTGAACAGTTTGCCCATTTCATCGATCCTTCAACCAGGATGAACAACATTCCTGTGATTGCCGATGTACTGAATGATAATTACACCAAAACAGACTACAACTGGAACAAACGATTTTACCGCAAGGAGGAGTTGGTGGCCATCACTGCTACGGTGGCGACCCGTCCCTGCGAAACGGTGATCTCTGATCCGGTGAACCATAAAATAATCATACGCAACCCGAAATCGGAGTATGGCAAATGGCAGAAACAGAACGTTGGCGTGATTACCCGTCATGGAATGACTTATGGCAAGTGGACTGTCAAATGCAAACTGACAGAATTGCTCAACAAACACAACATGTGGAATGGCATCACCAATGCCATCTGGCTGATCACTCAATCCCAGGCAGACTGGAACTTTCGCCGCGATTGCAACAACGGTGGATACATGGCCAACTATTATGGCGGACAGCAGGATCAAAGGGTGAAGAATGTGGGTTATACCGAAATTGATTTTGAAATCCTGAAAACCGTGCCCTATTGCCCGTCGTGGGTATTGCCTCCTGCTTACAACCAGGGCATCGATGACCAGTACAATGTGCAGAATTGGAATGTGCCGTTCCCTGAAGAGATCCTGGCCGACGATGATAAGATCACGGTGTCGTGTACCAACTGGGATATGGCTTGCTGGCAACCCGTCGATTTTCACGATGGATGTTACCCCCTGCGATACCAGGACAAAACTTTCTGGGCACATCGCTGGGATAAAAATTACCGTGCGCTGACCGAAAAAACTCCCGAACGCGACGATGAACTCTTTGGATCTCCCTGGTATTATTTCCAGATCGACTGGCAACCCGACAAAATTATTTGGCGCATCGGCCCTTCAAAAGAAAAACTCCGGGTTGTCGGTTACGTCGACAACACCGTCACTTCCATCCCCAACAACCAGATGCTGCTTATCATCACCCAGGAGTTCCATAATACCAAGTGGTGGATCGGATCGGCTTACGCGCAGGACAATACCCCATTCCCAAAGGTGGATTATACCGGGGAAATTTATGAGCTGACGATTGAATAGGAGTGTTTATTGCAGGCCCGCATTAGGATCAAGCAGAATTTCCGGGGGGGTGATGTCTTTCAGATTTCAGATTTCAGATTTCAGATTTCAGATTTCAGATTTATATTTCAGATTTCAGATTTCAGATTTCAGATTTAGATTTCAGATTTCAG
>CAIYES010000303.1 GCA_903925275.1 uncultured Bacteroidales bacterium | reverse complement strand
AATGTGAAATGTGAAATATGAAATATGAAATGTGAAATGTGAAATATGAAATATGAAATATGAAATGTGAAATATGAAATATGAAATATGAAATGTGAAATGTGAAATATGAAATATAATAATGACCCACCCTGTTAAAATTGACCAAATATACAGCAGCATAAAAAAGTCGTGGAACGACGATCCAATAGTAATTATTATGGGACTGGCGATCCTGTTCAGGTTGCTTGCGGCCATTTTTGCCAAAGGCTGGGGCATGCTGGATGATCACTTCTTAGTTATTGAAGCGCCACAATCCTGGGTTTTCGGGTATGACTATAATTCCTGGCTTCCGGGGAGTAAAGACAATATCGGTCCCAGCGGTCACAACTTTTTTTACCCTGGGATACAATTCATCCTGTTTACCGGGATGAAATGGTTTCAAATCAATGACCCGCAAATCAAAATGCTGATTGTGCGGATTTTACATGGGGCATTTTCATTGATTACGGTCTATTTCGGATATCGCATTGTTGAAAGGCTCGAAGATAAAAGATCAGCAAAACTGGCAGGGATCCTCCTTGCTGTCTATTTCTTTATGCCCTGGACCAGTGTCAGAAACCTTGTCGAAACGGCATGTATCCCATTCCTGGTGCTGGGATTCTGGCAATTGATCAAACCCGGAATCATTTCCAAACCTTTTGGCGCCTGGTTTCTGGCAGGTATTTTTTTCGGATTGGCCACCGACATCCGGTACCAATCGATATTGTTCCCACTGGGTGTATTCATCCTGATGCTTTTCCAGGGTAAATGGAGAGAAACCGCTGGGATTGTGGTTGGTGTTGCATGCTCGTTCCTCGTGATTCAAACCCTGATCGACCTGTTTATCTGGGGATATCCTTTTGCTGAGTTTATGGGATACATCAATGTGAATATCACCGGCCGCTACTCCTATTTCACATTACCCTGGTACAATTACTTCCTTACTGTCGGAGGAATCCTGCTGCCACCGGTAAGTTTATTCCTTTTCTATGGTTTCATCCGGGGATGGAAACGATATCTCCTGCTCTTCTTTCCGGCTGCCCTTTTTTTTGCATTTCATTCGTATTTTCCTAACAAGCAGGAACGATTCATCCTGCCATTCATCCCTTTCCTGATCATGGTTGGCTCAATGGGCTATTACCGATATCTTGCCCCCTCCGGATTCTGGTCCAATCGAAAAAAATTACTGCAGGCATGCTGGACGTTTTTCTGGGTGGTCAACATCCTGTTGCTGGTGGGTTTGACCTTTATGTATTCGAAGCGTGCCCAGGTCGAATCAATGTATTATCTATCAAAATACCCTTACGTTAAAAATTTCATCATTGAAGACGAGAAAGGTGATGTACCGCTGCCTCCTCTGTTCTACACCGGCAAATGGCCTGTATATCCAAATAAACTTCCACGGGATACCACTATTGACCAACTGATTGTGCGCAATGCGGCACGACCAAAATTTTATCACCCCCAGTTTTTTATTTTCACTGGCAGCTTAAACCTGAATTTGCGTGTGGCTACCGCCAGAAGGAGTTTCCCTTACCTTGTTTATGAAACTACCATTGAGCCTGGTTTTATCGACAAACTCATGCACCGGTTGAATCCGGTAAACAAAGCGAACAAGGTCTATATATACCGGAACCGGGAGTTCTATAAAACTAAAATTGAATAATAAAAATGAGTTAACTCCGAAAATCGTTGAATACAAAGGAAACAAAATTCAAAGCGGAAATTTCATCTGTTCTTGGTACAGATCCGGAGCGGATTCACCTTTACTGGAAAGGCCGGGTTGCTTTATATGCTCTGCTAAAGGCAGCCGGTATAAAAAACGGTGATGAGGTAATCATACCGGGTTTTACCTGTGTAGTTGTTCCAAATGCAGTTTTGTATTCAGGAGCAATGCCTGTTTATGTAGATATCCAGCGAACCAGTTTAAATCCATCTTTTGCAGATATCCGCGCAGCTGTTACGCCTAAAACACGTGCAATCATCCTTCAAAATACCTTCGGATTATCGACCGAGTTGGACCTCATTACAAAATGGGCCAAATCAAATAACATTCTGACCTTTGAGGATTGCACACACGGATTCGGTGGCTTGTATCAGGGCAAACCAAATGGCACATTTTGCGATGCTGCCTTCTTTTCTACACAATGGAATAAGCCTTTTTCAACAGGAATTGGCGGATTTTCGGCTGTGTTTAACGATACTATTCTCAGTGAACTAATCGAGGTGGATAAATCTCTTATTCACCCCCGGTGGGATGAAGATGCTCTCTTGTTGCTCCTCATTATAAGCCGGAAATTTTTACTATCATCTGTAACCTACTATTTCCTGCGGGATTTATACAGATTACTGAGCAAATTCAACCTGACAATCGGTTCCTCTTCCGGGACAGAGTTGACAGATCCGATCATGCCTGCTTCCTACTTTAAAGCAATGGGAAAAACTCAGGTAAATGCAGGAAGTAAGGAAATAGCATCATTGGATTGTGTTTTAGCACTCAGAAAAAAAAATGCCGCTGTTTATACACAAAAGTTAGTTCAACATGGAAAGTTTCATGTTAGTCCTGAACTTCATCAAAACCATTCTTTCCTGAAATATCCAATACTTGTTTCTGATAAAAAGAAATTTAATGAGTCAGCAGAAAAGGATCGAATTGAACTGGGCGACTGGTTTTTGTCACCGATCCATCCGATAGAAACAAATTTTGAGAAATGGCATTTATCATTGGAAAACATACCTGTCGCTTCCTTTATTTCGAGCCATATTGTAGACCTGCCGACAGATACGAAACATCCGGAACATGTTCTTTCTTTTCTGGATAAAAATATGGATATAATTGTTTAACCCGGATAATTTTCCTTTGGCTTTCATTTCAGGAAATTCATCGATCAGATGGCCCGGATCAGAGGTGAATATTGTCGAACGTATCAATTTCCCGCTCGACAACTTCGCAAATAATGAGATCGGGTTTTTCAATATCTATCAATCGCCTTTCATAACCAGACCAGATGAAAACGGATTCTCCAAAAGAATCCCTGATGAAAGGGATCATTGCCTCGCAGAATGAATCGCGGAAGATCATCACTTTATAAGGGCGGCTGGTATTGACAAACCTGATTTCGTAATCATTTTTATTCCGGGTATAATGATCGGGAACAGATAATTTATGTTTCTCCTGCCTGGCATTACACACATATTTTGGTTCCATGACCACTTTATCTTCAGTCAGCTTCAGAAACAACATCCCCGTCAGGTCATTTCTATCTGAAGTAATCGTATCAAGTTTGAAATCATCAAGCGACAATACTTTGAGTTCCGGAGAATCCCGGACAATATAATCCATCAGTGTCCGGTATCCTAGAAAGCTGCCAAAGGCATTCCAATGCGTATCATGAAGGTAAAATAATCTTTTGTCGCTGTACCTTGAAAAATCTCGTTTCAGATCGATAATACTGAGATGATGGTAATTCATTCTGGTAATTACCTGTTCAAGCTTGGTTGGGTGCTGAGATTTGATAATTGGCAGGTATTGTCCATATACGGTATGTTTATTTGGGGCAATTGCAATGTAAAGCTTGATCCCTCTTTTTCTGCAGTCTTCATCAATGGTGTTGATATTGTTTTCAATAATTCCGAGTTGTGATTCTGAAAAAAAGGTGATACCCTTTGATTCTTTGATCACATCACTGTAGGAATTACCAAGAAAATACCAATTGTTTGTGCCTTGTACTACCTTATCGGGAAAGGGGTTGACAGAAAACAATGACACCTTGCAGAACCGGAAAATTGTCAGCAGTTCGCTCCTGAATCCATAGTGATCAGAACAATATTCATTGATGTCATGAAAATACTGATTGGCCGACGCCATGGGATTTGTCTGGTACAGGATGCTGAACTTCGGGAATGAAGCGCTTTTCCTGTTTTCACCGGGGAGTACCTCTTCTTTATTAAAAATTAACATTCTAAAAGCTGGCAGGCATAGCAAAAGCATAAAGCCAAATACGAGTATCTTATGTTGCCATTCTTGTTTCATGGGAATCAGAACCGGAAATAAATAAATGGATTATAAGTCTGAGCGGTGACATATGATAGAGACACTAAAAGCAATAAAAACATACAGCTGAGGCGTAGCAGGTTATATGTTAATCCGCTCCATTTACTTCTGCCCGCCACAGCCATCAATTTAGTTTTCAGGATAGACATAAGAGGTGTTGAGAGAATTATGGAAATGACTAGCATCAGGAAGGTCTCCCTGTTGATGGTGAAAAAGGAGATGTAACTGTTTAAGGAGACAGATCCGGCCGAATAAACAAAGAGTTTTTGATAGAAATGCATGGCCTGGTCAAGCCCTGTGGTGCGAAACAAAACCCATCCACCCATGATGACCAGCATGGTATACAGATGTTGCAAGGGCAACCAGAGTTTGGTGAGCATGCGTTTTAGGGCAACCTGCTCAAGGATCATGAAAATGGCGTAGTAAATGCCCCAGATTACGAAGGAAAGGGAAGAACCGTGCCAAAAACCACAAATGATAAAGGTGATCATCGTTGCCACGGTATAGAGCAGGTTGTTGGTATTGATTCCTGCGTAAACATCCTTTTTCCATTTTTTTGAATAATAGTAGGCCACCGGGAGAAAAATATAGTCGCGTAACCAAGAGGAAAGAGTCATGTGCCACCTCCGCCAAAATTCACGGATGTTTCTGGATATATATGGGTAATTGAAGTTTTCAGGGAATGTGAAGCCGAGCATCATCCCAATCCCGATAGCCATATCTGTATAGCCGGCGAAATCAAAGAAAATCTGCATCGTGTAGGAAACCAGTCCCAACCATGCCATGGGCGTAGAAATATCTGCGACCGGCCCTGAAAAAATCTGGTCAGCTACCGCCCCGAGCGTGTTTGCAATCAGTACCTTTCGCGCCATACCTATGATGAATCGCTCGGTACCACAGGCTATCTGCTGAAAAGATGGTTTCCTGGCATGAAGATCACGCTTCAATTCAATGTATCTGGCGATAGGACCAGCAATCAACAACGGGAAAAAAGCCAGCCAGGTTGCAAAATCAATGAAGTTTTTTTCCGGTTCTGTCTTCCTTCTGTAAACATCCACAAGATAGGAGATGGCCCTGAAGGTATAGAAACTGATTCCTACCGGAAGAACCAGGGAGGATAGTTCATGAAGTTGTGGCACAGGACAGGCAATAATATCCCCGGCTGCATAAACAATTTCCAGCAGCAGGAGGTGATATTTAAAAAGGGAGAGCAATGCAATGTTCAGGAATATTCCCACCACCAAAACCCAAACCTGACCTTTTTTATTGATAAGGCGACCGGAAAAGTAATTCAGACAAATTGAAAAAAGCAGGATCAACGCTCTTATATGGTCGAATTCAAAGATCAGAAGAAGGCTAAAAATCAGAATTGAGGTATTCCTCCATCTGGAGGGAAGACTATAATATAAGATCAGGAACAGAGGCAGGTAAAGAAAAAGAAATTTAATGCTGGTAAAAGCCATAGGTTCTTTTTGCAAATATACCGAAAGTTCCAAGGTGGCAAAAAGATGCCGTGAGCCACTTCTGAAATGAGGGACATTTTAGAAAATTCTTATCTTTGCGTTACCAAACCAGTTTAAAAACGGATAAGAAACAAACAAACTATTTGAACAAAACCAGAGAAGGAAGCATGATGAAAAAATAAAATTATATTTCGTCAGCCAACCTTGTCTCTCCGGTTAGCCAGCGAGTGAAAAAACTTTATCCATTTTTTGAATTATTCCCTTTCTTAACGATACATTTGATTGCGGAAATTGAAAAAAAGACTTTCCAGCCTGTTGATTTTGACCTCCGCTGCGATTATCCCGCTTTGCTTCATAAATGACACGCTTTCGATGCAATGAAAAAAGATGTTCTCATATATTTTGCCGGAAAGATCATCCCCGCTTGTGTCAACCTGGCTATTATCATTCTGGCTGTCAGGTTCCTGGGCAAAGCTGAATATGGGAAATACTCATTGGTCTTTTATGCCACCATGTTACTCAGCACCCTTACCTTCGGGTGGATACAGCAAAGCATCATTCGTTTTCTGAGCGCCTATCCTCACGAACAGGTTCTTGTTATCAACCGTTTCTTTTTCCTGACCATCATGAGTACCTTGTCGGCCGTCATCATCGGTTTATTCCTGTGCATATTTTACTTTCAACTTCAGTGGACAGAAACTGCCGTGGTCATGGTCTATATTTTCATGTACAATATTTTTCTCTTTCACCTGACTTTGAATCAAACAAGCAGAAAATCATTACGTTACGCTATTCTTGAAGGAACCTTTAACTTGTTTTATATTATCATGTTCCTCGTTTTGGTAATCATTTTCAATCAACATTTGTTTATAGTACTTTTTGTAGCCATGGTTTTCGGGCTGCTGTTCACCGGATTTTTGCAGATCACAGTTCTTACGGAAGCAAAAGTCGGGCTTGATATTTCCCGCATATATTTTCATACCGGTTTTAGTAAACAGGTATTCAATTTTGGATTCCCAATAACCATTTGGCTCTTCCTTTCATATTTATTGAACATCTCTGACCGCTTTATTATCAAGGAGTTTACAAGTTATGAAAATGTAGGCACCTATTCAGCCATAAAAGACTTAATTATTAAGCTCGCCACATTTACCACAATTCCTATCCTTTTAGCTTATTACCCGATGATTGTGGAAAAATGGAACGGCAACAGGAAAAAGGAAGCGATCGCGCTGATCCGTGAAGGGTTGTATTATTGTTTTCTGATAGCCGTTGTTGTATTTGTCATCTTCATGGTTTTTCAAAATATCTTCTATACCAGGATATTGCATCTGCAGGTAATGCAGCAGTTTGTTGTCTCAGCAGCCTTGATCGGATCTGCTTTCTTATGGCAGGCTGCCCTGTTGTTGCATAAACCATTGGAGTTGTTATTGAAGCCACGCCTGATGCTGGTAGCAATTCTTGCCGCCATCACTGTGAATACAGTGGCAAATCTGGTATTTGTACCCATTTATGGGTATCCGGCCTCTGCGGTCATATCACTGGCTTCGGTTGTTACTTATATTATCGTTATTTTTGCTTTTTTATTCCGGTTTCGTAAACAAGGATTATTCAAAGAGAAAAAATGAACAGGATTGAGTCGTTGATTTATCAGGTGGTAAAACACAATCCAAGGATAAAAAACCTGGTCCGGGATGTTTATCAGTCCCTTTTTTCTATCATTCCAGTTCCAGTTGAACGATCTGAATATCCGGTCACGGTGAGGGAAGGATTTTTCTTTGGTTTCCATGATAAAAACCCTTGGTCATATGACAAGTTAAATCTTCTGGCACATGGCTATGGTCAACTTGCCAACAAGCTACCAAAGACTGGAGATCAGATTGACATCGGTTTTTTTTCGGGGGCTGATTTTACTACGTTCCATAAAATAACATCCACCTCTTGTTACAACTGGCAACAGGGAAGTATGTTGCAATGGCTGGGGAAGACAAATAAATTTATTTTTAATGATGCCGGCGGAGCAGATAATGTTGCAAAAATTTTCGATACCGAAGGACATGCAGCAGGTATGTTGTCAAAAGCAATTGCAGCAGTGGATGCTGATGGCACTAAGGCTTTATCGTACAACTTCGCCCGGCTTCAACGACATTTTCCCGGTTATGGATATGTCCACGGTAGCGATCCTGAAGTTGAAGATAAAGCACCCTCCTTGCATGGAATAAGCATCATTGATCTTGGGAACAGTGTTTTTACTAAGTTATTCTCAGTGAGGGACATTGCCTCTTTTCGCCCTGAAAAAAGTATGGAGGGTGCTTTTCATTTTCTCACACATTGTTTATTCTCGCCTTCAGGACAGCGGTTCCTTTTTCTTCACCGGTGGATCAAAAATAAAAATTTCACCTATACACGCATGTTTTCGTGTGATATCAATGGGCAGCATCTTCATTTATTCCCAACAAGCGATATGGTCTCTCACATAGCCTGGCAGGATGAATCGCATGTTCTTGCCTACAGTCGGTCGATTGAAAATAAAGATGCCTATATCCTTTTCCAGGATATGAGCGATGAGCACAGGTTGATCGGGACGAGTGTTTTTTCATCTGACGGACATCCGTCTTTTCCGGGAAAATTTCCGGAATGGTTTGTTACGGATACCTATCCTGACCGGTTACAAAGAAGTTCACTCATCCTGTATAATATTTTGAAAGAACAAAGAGTCGATTTAGGATATTTCCGTCAGCCATACAGTTACCGGGATGAAGTCAGGTGCGACCTGCATCCGCGATGGAACCACGATGGGACACTGATTTGTTTTGATTCGGCCCATAGCGGGAAGAGATCGCTGTGCACGATGAATATCGGAGATTTCCTTTCAACCAATCATCTCAATCCGCGTTGAGTATGAATCAATCGGATATTCTGATAATTGGCGTAATCTACAACACCTACCAGGAGACACTTCGGTATCTTGATAGCCTTCCACCCCTTACAAATGAAAATATCTCACTTATTTTAGTAGATAACAGCAACACTGTGCCACCCCCCGATTTTCTGAAAAAAATCAATGACCTTTCTTTTGTGCATTACATCGAAACGGGAAGAAATCTCGGGTACTTTGGCGGCGCCCGGGAAGGATTAGGGTGCTATCTGGGCAAATATTCAACATACCCGCAATGGGTCTTAGTGACCAATGTCGACATCGTTTTCACACCTGAATTCTTTCAAAAGCTGAATGAATTAAATAATCTTCAGAGGTTAGGCATTGTTGCCCCATCAATTATTTCCAAAAGATGGAACACTGATTACAATCCGAAAATCCTGGTGCGGTATCCCAAAAGGAAGCTATTATTATTCCGGTTTCTCTATTCTTTTTTTATTTTTCAGAACTTATATCTGCTGGCTGCCTATACAAAAAAATGGGTACTCGGCATGTGGAGGGGAAAAAAAGGTGATGCCGGGCATGCCATTCAACAGCAGCGGAAAATCTATGCACCTCATGGTTCCTGTCTTGTATTTCAGAAAACTTATTTTACCTCTGGAGGAACGCTTGATTTGCCCAATTTTCTTTTTGGTGAAGAGATTTTTGTCGCTGAAACTACTGCGGAGCTGGGACTTGATGTGCTCTATAACCCCGGAATGATTATCCATGATTATGAACATGCCTCCATTGGATTTTTTGTTACTCCGATGATCAACAAGTATTACAGGGAGTCAATTCAAGTAATTTTGGAACGGTTCTACCCTTAAGATATAACGGTTGAATTCCGTTGAAATTTATTCATAATATTGCTAATAACTATGGACATGGAACTTTTACGTCGGGCCATTCGCGGCATTCTCAAACCAGATTCGGGTTTATATAAAATGGGAGCTGATCTTTCAGATTTTCTGTCAACCATACGTACAGATGGTTATAAAACCTGGGCAGCATTAAAAGAACTCGAGAAGGGAAACCAGGGCGATTCCCCACGTGCTGTTTCGTTACGGGATCTGACACATCCAATCCTTATAAGACCAGGAACACAAGATTCTCATACCATCATAAATAATGTCGTTAGAAAAGAGTATGACCAGATGAAGCTTAGCACACCTCCAAAATGGATGATTGACGCAGGCGCATACATTGGTGATACATCTGCATATTTTCTTTCCAGGTTTCCTGAACTCTGTATCGTCGCTCTTGAACCGAATCCTTCAGCATATCAAATGGCTAAACTGAATCTCGAGCCTTATGGGTCGAGGGCAATTCTGCTACAAAAGGGTTTGTATACATCCGATGGAATTGCTTTTTTTTCTGGCGACAACACAGGCGCTTCAATTGGCAAAACGGGTTTTGAAATTGATTGTACAACTGTTTTAACCCTTTTAGAGCGGTTCTCGATTCCCCGCATTGATATTCTGAAAATGGACATTGAGGGGGCAGAAGAGGCAATTTTTAACGCCGAACCCGAGCGATGGCTTAGTCGCGTAAATATGCTGATCATTGAAATCCACGGATCGGATATTAAACCTATGATTACCCGCGTTTTAACTGAAAACGGATTTTCCATGAGACAATACAGATCAATCTGGTATTGTCAATCAAGCCAACGATAGCATATATGGATCCTTTGGTTTCAGTTTTAATTCCTTGTTTCAATGAGGAAAAACACATAGCCTCCCTGCTTGAGAACATTCTTCAACAGGATTATCCGATGGCCCGGCTTGAAGTTTTCATCATTGATGGTATGAGTAAAGACCGGACACTGGAGATCATTGAATATTTTACCAGTCGTCATCCGTATATTCAACTATTGGTGAATGAGAAGCGTTATGTACCGTTTGCGCTTAACATGGGAGTCAAAAAGTCGCATGGAGATGTGATCATCAGGATGGATGCCCATTCAACCTACCCTGTAAATTATATCAGTGCATTGGTTAAGCACCTTTATGAGCTTAATGCGGACAATGTAGGCGGAATCTGGATAACGAACCCCGCCAACGATTCTGCAATAGCCAATTCTATTGCCATTGCATTGTCATCTGTTTTTGGTGTTGGAAATGCGCTCTACCGTTTGGGGATCAACGAGATACGAAAGGTTGATACCGTACCTTTCGGTTGTTTCCGGAAATCGGTGTTTGACAAAATCGGGTTGTTCAACGAATTACTTCTACGCAATCAGGATGATGAATTCAACGCCCGGATAATCGAAAACGGTGGTTCAATTTATTTGATTCCTGATATTGCCATTAACTATTTTGCACGACCCGATATTGCATCTCTGGTCAAAATGTTCTACCAATATGCCTTTTTTAAACCGCTGGTTAACATGCAATTAAAAAAACCGGCCACCCTGCGACAATTCATTCCCCCACTATTCGTATTGTTTTTACTTTTTGGTTGGATGGTTAGTTTTATCCATCCAATCCTTCTTATTATCTACTTCAGCGGTGCCGGATTGTATCTGTCATTCAATATTTTTTTTACAATTAAAAGCATGTGGAATCATGGGAAAGGATATCTTCTTTTTTACCTGCCCTGGATATTTTTCTTACAACATATAACCTATGGGGTTGGTTATCTCATCGGGTTCGTAAACTTTGGTCTTTTTAAAAAGTCATC
This sequence comes from uncultured Bacteroidales bacterium, assembly GCA_903925275.1. Classification (GTDB taxonomy): domain Bacteria; phylum Bacteroidota; class Bacteroidia; order Bacteroidales; family FEN-979; genus CAIVAT01. The sequence continues at coordinate 357 of CAIYES010000303.1, read as the reverse complement.
GACTGCAATTACCACTTCACGTTAATTTTTTTCAACCAAATGCGGCACCGCGTACACCGGAATTTTTTTCTTATCTCTTTTCTCCTGTTGGCATTTTTTATTCCGGTATTTCCGAAATTGGTGCCTTTCATCATTTTTGTCATCATTTGCAATTGGCTGATTAGCGGAATCTACCTGACAACCGTTCCTCAACTATTTAAAGAACGATGGAGAATTCTGACATTATCTTTCGTTTCGCTCTATGTGCTCTATATACTAGGAATGTTGTATACAACCAATTATTCGTATGGTTGGATTGATCTCGGGATGAAATCCTCACTTTTAATCTTTCCGGTTATTTTTGCCACCTCCGATTTT
>CAIYES010000302.1 GCA_903925275.1 uncultured Bacteroidales bacterium | reverse complement strand
CGATGAAGACCGGAATCCGGATGCGGAGTCGGTCAACACCAACGCACTCGGATTCCATATCCCGCAGTTCTTTGATAAAGTCGTCGATATTCATGAATGTTTTCACATGAAAGATCCGTCGAACGCCATCCGCAACACGGCCAGAGAATACGCGATGGATAAAAAACTGTCATTTTATGATGTGCGTATCTGGCAAGGGTTTTGGCGAAATCTTATCATCCGCAACACCGAAGCAGGCGGACTGATGGTGATCCTTGTTGTGCGTTACGATGACGATGAGATAATAAGGTTTCTTGATTACCTTGCCACACAATTCCCACAGATCACCAGCCTCTTTTATGTTATCAATCCTAAGAAAAATGATACCATTTATGATCTGAAATTCAATCTGTATAAAGGCGATCCATTCATTACCGAAAAAATGCCGCCTTTCCGGTCGGAGGGTATGGAAATTGAATTTCGCATTGGGCCCGCCTCCTTTTTTCAGACTAATTCATTCCAGGCTGTAAATCTTTACCATACAGCAACCGAATTCGCAGGAGTGACCGGAGGGGAACATGTATATGATCTTTACACCGGCACGGGAACCATTGCCAACTACATCGCACCTTATGTACACCGCGTTACCGGCATCGAATCGGTAGAGGCTGCCATTGCCGATGCGAAGGTGAATTCACAAATCAACGGAATAAAAAACACCTTCTTTTTTGCCGGGGAGACGGAGAAAATCCTTACAAAGGAGTTCATTGAAAACCAGGGAAAACCTGATATCATCATCACCGATCCACCTCGAAACGGCATGCATGAGAAGGTGGTGCGATCAATTCTTGAGATAAAACCCGGCAAGGTTGTTTATGTTAGTTGCAATCCGGCAACCCAGGCAAGGGATTTGGCACTGATGAGCGATATGTATTACATGGAAAAGTGCCAGCCTGTTGATATGTTTCCGCATACCCAGCATGTTGAAAACGTGGCACTGTTGCGGCCCAAAGACTGACAAACGTAGAGTCGGTCTTAAAAGATTTTGCCTTTTAAGACAACTTCCTGAATCCGGCGTAGAAGACTATCTGTATCAAGGTTTTCTGCATCGACCACCAAATCGGCCTGTTTGTAGTAAAATTCCCGTTGCAGCAATTGTGCGGCAACCTTCCCTTCAAGTTCGGCTGCCGGAATATCCTTCAACAAAGGTCGTTTTCGTTTTACATGCCTTAAACGGTTTACAAGCGTATTAAATTCCCACTGCAGATAAACAGAAATTCCCGATTCCCTGATTACACACATGTTGTCAAAAAAACAAGGTGTTCCTCCGCCCGTTGCAACTACAACATCGTCCCATCCGGTTGTTTCGTGCAGAAGCGACTTTTCAATATTCCTGAATCCATCTTCATCATATTTCTCAAAAAAATCGAAAACACTGATGCGAAAGCGTTCTTCAAAGAGATAATCAAGATCTACAAACGAATAATCGAGCTTTTCGGCAAGAATTTGCCCCAGGTTTGATTTTCCTGAGGCCATATAACCTATCAGATAGATGCGCATAGCTGTAAAATTATGAATTATTTTCGTACCTTTGCACCGCTTTTCAAGCGATAACATCATGAATTTCAAAAAGCTTTCGATAATAATTCAACTGTTTGCCGCATTGCTTATTTTCGGATGTAATCCAAATGGCCAGAACAGACAGGAAACCATCTCGACAGATGTGGTGCACAACCCGAATTCTGCCAGTGGCAATGCTGACCAGGGTTCGCTTCCCAAGATTAAATTCGATGACATTGAACATGATTTCGGCAGGATCATTGAAGGGGAAACTGTTTCCTACGCATTTAATTTCAAAAATACCGGAAAATCCGACCTGATTATTGCCGAAGTAAGCACCTCCTGTGGCTGTACTGTTCCCTCCTATCCAAAAACCCCCATTCGTGCTGGCGAAACCGGAACCATAAAAGTTGCTTTTAACAGCAATGGAAAGCGTGGATTTCAGACAAAAAATATTTTGGTTGTTTCAAACACACAACCCAACACGACCATTATCCGGATCAAGGCACAGGTGGTTAACCCGGGAACAGAGAAATAAATGGTAAAATCTTTGCAAGGGCACAAAATTTTGTGCCCTTACAACCATGATAGCGAAATGAAATAAGTATTTTAATTTTTAATTTTTAATTAAAATTGTATGACAAACCTTCTTAACATTTTATTAGTGGCGACCCAGGGCGGGTCACCGATTGACTGGCGCCAGATTGCACCGCTCGTTCTGATCGTTGTGGTTTTTTACTTCTTTTTCATCAGACCACAGATGAAGCGGTCGAAAGATCAGAAAAAATTCAAGGAAAGCCTGCAGAAAGGCATGAAAATTATCACCATTGGTGGTATTCATGGCAGGATTGTTGAAATCCAGGATACCACGGTTACGATCGAGGTTGAAAACAGCGTACGGTTACGCATTGAAAAATCGGCCGTCGCCATGGACAACACCCAAACCATCGAAGCAAAATAACCTGTATTAACCAATAAACCGATGAAGTCCGACTTCCTTGAATTCATCGGAAATGCCCGGCAACGCCGTAGTGAAAAATTCAGGAATCAACTGTATATTTTCCTCGTATGCCTTGTTCTTTCTGTATTTATCTGGGCGCTGGTGAGGCTTTCCAAAGATTATTACTATTCCATCGAATATTCCCTGAACTATACTCAGGTTCCCGGCAACATCCGATTGACCACCACATCCGATTCAACACTCAACCTGAAGATCAAGGTTCAGGGTTTCGAGTTTTTTTCTGAACAGTTCCTCATAAAACAATACAGGGAGTTTGATGTCAGCCTGCGGAATGTACGTTTGCGCTACAAAGGTGACCATATCTGGGGATATTTACTGACAAACCGCATTGGTAAAGAGATCATCTCTCAATCGAATTTTCCCAGCGATGTCTATTTTGTTTCTCCGGATACACTGTTTTTTGAATTTGAAAAACAAACCATCAAGCAGGTTTCTGCAGGTTCTAATGGTGATTATAGCATAATCCGGTCAGATGGAAAAGATACCATGATGCACCGGGCCGACAGTTCGGCTAAACACAATGATCTGAATAAATCAAATTTAAGGAAACACTGAAAGATGTTAAAAATCGGTCTTACCGGTAACATCGGGAGTGGGAAAACAGTGGTATCAGGAATTTTTGCCACACTGGGCATCCCAATCTATCATGCCGATGAAGAATCAAAGAAATTCCTGGATGATCCTGCGGTGAAAAACGAAATCGTGAAACAATTCGGGTACGGCGTATTGACAAACGGTCAGGAAATAAACCGCAGATCACTCGCCACCATCGTCTTCACCGACCCGTTGGCCCTGCAGGAACTGAATTCCATCCTTCATCCGCGGGTCAGAATCGATTTTCGAAACTGGGCCATTCGCCAGGTTACCAAGCCCTATGTAGTCCAGGAAGCTGCCATCATTTTCGAAAGTGGATTCTCTGAAGAGTACGATTTCATAATCCATACATCCTGTCCCAAGGAAATAGCCATCGAACGTGTCATTAAAAGAGACAAGATCGATGGCCATTCTGTGCTGCGGCGGATGCAGTTTCAACTTGACGATGCCGAAAAATCACGGTTATCTGATTTCGTGATCCAAAACGACGGCTCTCAACTGGTTATTCCCCAGGTTCTTGCTATCCACTACAAACTTTTAGAGGTTAGCGCGCAACGCAACAATGAAGTTACGCCCGGGATTGTTGATGCCTGAAGAGAATTTTCTATAATTTTCATCCAGGATGTTTTCCACACCAAGTTCAATATTCACATGACGCTCAATCTGATAGCTTAATTTCAGGTTCAGCGTGTACCATGAAGGCATACCATAAGGTGTGGCATAAGCCTGATTATCTTCTCCTGCGGGGTTATACTGACTAATTCGTTTCCATCCGTTATACATAACATAGAAATTTCCCTTGAATTTCTTCAATTCAATCCGGAAAGAGGACATACCGAATACCGGAGGGATATGATCCAGCGGAACGATGCCTGTTATGTCACGACCATAAGTATAAGTAAGGTTGCTTAGAATTGAGAAAGCCCTGGTTACCTGAGCAAGCACGCTTCCCTGGAATCCGCAGATATAGGCCTGACCCGTATTGGTGAGCCCCAATGTTTGATACTTTACACCATCAACCTCCAGAGAATCGTGTCCGTTATACATGATCGGAGCCACCACTTGTGCACTCTGCATCCAGGTATAATAGGCTGTTCCTTCAAGCCTGACTTTTCCCAGAATGGTCTTGGCAATGGAAAGTTCAACATTGTACACATTTTCAGGTTTCAAAGCCGGGTTGGGAACGATAATGGTCGATCCGGCAACGACATTCAGTTTGGTGATGTCATCAATATTGGGAGCCCTGAAACCGGTTGAACCAACCAGGGAAAATTTCCAGGAATTTCCGGGAGTTACCACCAATCCCAGGTATCCGTTTAATGCAGCATTCTTTTGGGAAATGTTTGGATCAAATGGGATGGGGGTAAGTTTCACCATGGTATCGGAATAGGCCGCATTCAGCGTAACATAGTTAAACCGGAGTCCCTGGGAAAATGCAATGAATTCGCAGATGTTCCAGTTATTGGACAAGTATGCTGAAAGATACATCATGTTTGCCTTGTCATCGGGAAACCGGGTTGCTCTGTCGTAGGTAACTACACCGGTATTGATATTTTCATTGTGTGCTTTTGAGATAACATTATTATACTGTAATTCTAATCCGTAACGGAGATTGTCCTTTGAAGCGATCTTTTTATCGAAATCAGCGTTTACTGATAAGACCCCGACGGTTTCGAGATTGAATTTTTTCTTTAAACTTCCAAAACCACGTTGTATACGGTCCTCCTGAACATTTTGGAATGCAAGGATTACCGATGCATGATCAAAGATCACGGCATTGAGGTTGTATTCTGCCTTTAGTGAGGCGAGCAAACGGGTTTGAGGACCATAATACCATTCAGCATATGAAGGTTTGCCCCCGGTTGTTTCAGTAAGGCGGTCGTAACGCGGAATATCGCTGGAGTTCGAATACTGGACATTCAGAACGTAACGGCTGTGTGAATCCGGCTGAAATAGAACCTTTCCAAGAACATTATACTGTGAATAGGCAGATTGTTTCTGGATCCATGGCTTGTCATTAACAATCATGGAATCCTTGCCGTTAACACGCTCAACATAGAATGGGCGCTGACCAAAGTTTCCCAGCGTCGGATTAAGTACCCGTCCTTCGCGCAGGTCCCCAAAATCGCTGTAGGAAAAATTCAGCAAAATTGCGAGTTTTTTCCATCCCAGGTTCAAATTGATACCACCTGTTTTCTCTGTATTTGCTGAAGCAAAACGTCCCAGAACACCCCCGTGAATCTCTGTTTTCCCTGTTGTGGAAAGGCTGGGGTCTTTGGTAATGAAGTTGATCACGCCACCCAATGCATCACTGCCATAAATAGTCGACCCCGGGCCGTATAGGATCTCTGTCGATGCCAATCCGAACGGGTCGACCGTGATAGCATTCTGAAGGTGACCTGCCCGGTAGATAGCATTGTTCATGCGGATACCGTCGACTACAAGCAACACCTTGTTGGCCTCGAAGCCACGCAAAACAGGGCTGCCGCCACCCATCTGGCTTGTTTGCGCGAAAACCTGTCCGGTTTGTTCGAGCATGTTAACAGCAGTTTGTGGATTCTGAAAACTGATATCCTTAGCCTGGATTACTTCAATTTTATACGGCAAATCGGATCTCTTCTCCTCGACCCTGTTGCCGGTGATGACGAATTCGTCAAGTTTGATGACATTCTCGGTAAGGTAAACCGGATTAGATGAATGTAATTTTGATTTCACCATTTTCACGGTTTGAAAAGCGACATGGGAAAAAGTGAGTGAATCATCTGCCGAAAAACCGCTCAGATCAGCAACGCCATCGGTATTGGTAATGACCATTTTGGTCTTACCGGAATTGGAAATACTAACCTGGCTGATTGGCTGCAGATCAGATTTGTCAAGGACTTTCACCTTCTGACCTTGTACGGCAATGGTCACAAGTAAAAGAAATATCGGGATGTATGTTTTCAGGTTCATTTGAGTAAAGTTTGATAGTTTGATTGATTGATTGATTGATTGATTGATTGATTGATTGATTGATT